>JAFIGB010000007.1 GCA_020831705.1 Candidatus Sumerlaeia bacterium
ACGATATAATCCCTGACACCAAAGCGATAGACACCCCTCCAGGGGAGGAGCGCCGTCAGGTCCGTTGGCAATTGCACGGAGTTGGTCGTCAGGAGGTGCTTTTGTCTCGGTGGTGGCTCATACAGCCCCACAGGCGGGGGAGGCTCGTGGCAGGGAATACGAAAACGCTGGATGGCAATTTTTCGGTCGGGAGTTTTGTGTCCACACCCGCAATGTTCCCCACCCCGGCATTTCCCCGGAGCGCATCGACAATTTGCGGAGCGACATTCACCCTGGGAACAACTCCACCCCGGTGCCACCTCGGTTGCCACGGCACGGCTCAACCAAAGGGAGGCACCCAGCGCCACCACCTCCATCACATTCCCGACGATCAGTACGGAAAGGAAAAGGAAGGCGGCGAAGAGGCGTTGGCGGGTTGGCACGGAAACTTTCTCCCAAGAGGGAAAAAGTCAATGCCTGAAATTGCCGCCGGTCAAGTGGATATACAAATCGGACAAAGGGGGTTCGGATCGTCCCACATTGCCGACATTGGTTTAGTAGGATTCGGCGGGTGCTTCCTGATTCAATTTCGATTCAAGGGTGAATCCCATGGTGGTTTCCCCGTCGAGGAAATGGTCGAACTGCAGCCAAAGCTTCCAGTCATTATTCCATGGTTCAGGCAGGTCCAGATGTTCATGGAAATACCCCGGTCCCATGGAGTCCAACTCGACCTTTGGGGTTTGGGGGTCGTCCTCCATGCCCACCCATGCAATGACGTCCCTGGGTGCGGATGCGGCCGGAGTAAACATGACATCGAAGGGGGTGTCCTGCCCTTCGTTGCGAATTCTCTTGGCGACCACCTTGATCTTCAGCGGACCGAGTTCCTCCTCACCAATGACAGCCATGTCACCATGGGAATATTCCCCGACATCGGTGCCATATTCGTCGGTAAGGTGATCCTGTTGCGGTTGCTGGGGGGGGGGCTCGGAGGGCCCACAGCCCATGCCGAGGAGGATACATGCTGGTGCGGTAATTTGAAGAAATAGTCTTGTCATGGTTGAAACCTTCCTGGGGCCTTCACTCGACACCAATCACGCGTCAGAATCGGGGCGGATGTCAAAGTGAACCGGTCGCTGGCCCTCTTTCTCCTGACCAGCCAAGTCACACAAAAGGACCACCGGTACCCCCCGGTTCGTTTGCCATGGAGCGGCGGGCGGCGTCCTCGCGCTGATTTTTCTCAAAATCCCACAGGAACCGGCCTGCTGCCCCTGCCATAAAGAGAGCACCAAGAATTCCCGGGATAATCACGATCAGATTCAGGACCGAGGCCGCATCATCCACAACGCTTACTTCTTGGGCTGCTTCCGCAGCGAGCCAGAACCCCACCGCCAGCCCCAGGCCTGCTCCAACAATGGCGCTGAATGCCACAATGGCAACGTAGGTGAAGACCCCGCCCCGTTTTTCCTCATGGCGAATAGGCTTAAATTCATCCCATCGATTGCGACCCATGGAACCTGCTCCCGGAAATGGTTTACAAGTTGAGATTACTTCTCGGTATGTCCTGCCGGGTAAAGGTTAAAATGGCGGAATTCTGCCAGGTAGCGATTTAGGTCGTATTTGTACTCAAGGGCCAGTTGCCGTGTTTCGACATAAACGCGCTGGGCGTCCAGAAGGTCCACCACCCGCGCGTTGCCCTCCTCGAAGTCCTTCCGGGTCAGGTCAAAAGCCTCCCGGGCCTGGGGGACAAGATCATCATTGTAGACGGTGGCGAGGGTGTCCACTTCACTGAGGAGTTGGAGCAGGGTCCCCAGGCGGGCTGATAGACGGTGTTCCACTTCATCGGCCAGATGCTCCGCCCTGGCGACCAATTCCCGGGCCTCGGCAATGCGCCCCTGATTGCGATCGAAAATGGGAAGGGGGATCATCACACCTGCCTCCACCATATTTTCTCCCGTCTCGCGGCTGTTTGCCACGCCCACGGTGACTTCCGGATCGGGCCATGCACTGCGTCGGGCGACCTCAAGTTCCCGTCGGGCCACCTCCACATTCAATTGGGCCACGCGCCATTCGGGATGGGCCTCCACGGCCTCGCGGCGAATCACCGCCGCCTCGGCAGCGGGGAGAAGCGTCACAAGATCCCCGGACACATTGTTGGGGGAAATTTGAAGACCCCCAAGGAGAGCCATGAGCCGCTCCACCTCATTGGTCCGCGCTGTGACAACGGTGAGGATATCCTGGGCAAGCCGGCGTTCATCAAGGGATGCCCGGGCGACCTCGCCATCAGTCAGCCCGAAATCGTCCCGGAGTGAAAGGATCAGTCCCTCCGTTTCCCCTGCCAGCATCTGCATTCCAAAGGCCAGGTCGAGAGCCTCGCCGAGATAGATCACCCGCACCCATGATTGATGGACATCGCCGTAAATCCGGTGCCGTGTTTCATGTACTTCCACCTGAAGGACGGCCTCCCGTGCCCGTCCCGCGGCGGTTGCACTGCCAAGACGTCCGCTCGGTACCAACGGCTGGGCGACAGAGAGAGAGCTTCTTCCACTTCCCCAGGACCAGGGATCCACTCCCAGGTCGCTTTCCATGTATTGCAGTCGGGGGTTTGGCCAAAGGCCATCCTGTTGCGTGGCACCCTCGCCGGCCCTTGCAGCCGCCATGGCGGCACGAATTTCCGGGTTACGGACTTCCGCCAGCTTGAGCAGTTCCAGCAACTCCAGCCGGGAGCCCCGTTCCAAACGGGTCAGTTCCTCGAAAGATTCATCCCTGTCATGGTCGCTGATAACCCGCCCCGGATCACGGGCAATTTCCGTTGTTGGCGGCGGACCTGATGTGCCGCCGATGCACCCGGTCAGGGCAAAGGCAAGGACCGCAAGAATTGATGCCGGGGAGGTCAATTTCACCGTTCTATAACTCCCGACGAATGCGACGGATCGAGGTCGCGGCGCCATTGTTTGTATCCACGGAAATGAGAACCCCGTTAAGGGATACCTCCCGGGCCTCGGCAACCTCGAATCGTTTCGGGCGCTGGGTCAGGAGGGCCTCCAGAATGCTTTCCTTGCTGTCGCCAATGATCGAATCGTAGGGGCCGGTCATTCCCGTGTCGGTGATATACGCCGTGCCCTTGTGGAGGAGTCTTTCATCGGCGGTGGGAATGTGGGTGTGTGTGCCAAGGACCGCCGTTACCCGGCCATCGAGGTACCATCCCATGGCGACCTTCTCGCTGGTTGTTTCGGCGTGGAAATCCACGAAGACAATGGTGGTCTGGGGGCGGATTTCCTCCAGTGCCATGTCGATGGCGCGAAAGGGATCATCATAATGGGGCCCCATGAAGGAGCGTCCACAGGCATTAATGACGCCAACGAGCGGTCCGGCCTGGCTTTCATGAATCATCCAGCCGCGCCCGGGAGCACCCGGGGGATAATTCAACGGGCGAACGAGGCGTTCCTCAGCCTCGATGAAGTCCTCGCTCCCGCGCTGGGCAAAAATATGGTTCCCCCCGGTGAGGAGGTCGCATCCGGCCTCAAAGAGCTCGCGCCCAATAGATTCGGTGACCCCCTTTCCTCCCGCGGAATTCTCGCAATTTGCAATGACGAGATCCACTTCCAATTCATTACGCAGGGCGGGGAGGAGCCTCCTGATTGCCGTCCGGCCCGGTCGCCCAAAGATGTCACCGACAAAGAGAACGTTCATGGCCGTGAAGGTAAATCTCCCCCCGGTGCGGTGAAAAGTGGAATCTGGAGTGAGGCAGGAGGAATTGGAAATAATGACCCCGTGAACAGAGTTCAATCACAGGACGTGACATTGGGTTTGAAACGAAAAAATGGGATGCTCCGGATGGCACATCCCGGAAATGGCGCAACCACATGACATCACGAATCCGAGTAATCAGTGGTGTCCGTGGTAATAATTCTTCCACTGAATGCACGGGTTACACGGATGGTTTTTCTTTATCTTTCCGGGGTTGCCGTATATCATGAAGGTTGGTTTTGGACTGAATTTTGGAGAAATCTTCAATCAGCGCCCCGCAAGGGGTACACACCTCCATGCCCCCTCATTCCGTGTAATCAGTGTATCCGTCCGCCGAGCACCATGTTGACCTGTGATCTCCTGCCGTGATAGCCTCCTTTTTGAGTCTACCTGAAGGAGTCGACGATGGAAAAACGACACCGGATGAGTT
>JAFIGB010000008.1 GCA_020831705.1 Candidatus Sumerlaeia bacterium
AACTCATCCGCTGTCGTTTTTCCATCGTGGACTCCTTCAGGTAGACTCAAAAAGGAGGCTATCACGGCAGGAGATCACAGGTCAACATGGTGCTCGGCGGACGGATACACTCCACATTGCTATCCGTTACCCGAAAAAAAATCGTCCTGTATCGCCATGGTGGCTTCCCCTTTTTCCGCCGAGCATCATTCGGTACTTTAATGAAGTAATAATAGAAAGTGGTACTGGTATTTCCAAACCCCAAGGCTGTGGATAAAACACACGCCTTAAGTCCCATAAATCGGGAAAAGACCTCATCGGAAAAATCGAGGTTTATAGATGCCAACGATTAAAATCAAAATCCCACCGCCAACCCCATATGCCATCATGCAATTCAAATCCACCATGATTCTCAAGCGCTCCAAGGACTTGTTCAGGACTGGATGCTGATCCTTGTTCAGATAGAATAAATGCACTTCATTTGTGTTCATAATTGATATATAACCAATATGAAATGTAATGATACCCAAAATATACCCAAGTACTGTGACCGGACTCCCAATAACAACAAAAAGCACGTTGATCCACATCAACAATAGGCAAATGGAAACCCGCCGTATGTAGCTACGCTCCTGCTCGCCCAGGGTATCTATCCATCCGCGCTGACAGAGAAAATTGTAAATAATGCTCATTTTCCGATCAACCCAAGTCCCCAATCCATGATTTTAACACCAGTATTCTCGATAGCATTGTAGACACCCCTGAATCGCTCGACAATCTAATTCCTGTCAATGGTGGCGACGTGGTGCCCGGTTCCGTCGATGCGCCACCGGCCCCCTCCCAAGTTTCGTGATAAGTAATCTGCCTCGTCCTGCCGTAGGTGAGGGAGTCGCGTGTGGATGTCATGGCATTGCTGGTGCGAATTTCGCCGATCTTGAAGTTCTGACCCCAAAGCCAGATGGAGGAATGGAATGGTATTGCAGGGGGGAAAGTCAAGCCTTCGCTATGAACTAATTATTGCTGACCAGAACTCCCGGTCAGGATAAACATGTTGGAATTTGGTTGGGATGGTGTCGGGGTGGGTAGGTTGGGCATGAACCAATCCAGGCGGAAGGTGCCCGTCTTGTCCTCATAGCCAGACATGGCAATGCGGTAGGTGCTCCCGGCCTGGGCGGTGAAGGTCACACGGCTCCTGAAGTTGCATTCATCGGCATCGCGGGCGATGAGGGTCAGTTCGCCGACAGAGGATCCTGTATAGACTGCGGTTGCGGTGTCGTAGGAGGCGACTTCGCATGTCTCAAAGGTGACCTCCCCGCTGCTGGGTGCGGTCCATGTGTACCACACCGACCCCGCCGTGCTGTCGGACCAATGCTCGGGTTCGCCCGGCTGGCGGGTGGATCCGAGGGTGGTGCCGTCCATCTGGCCGGATGCGCCACTGATCGTCTGCCCGGGGAAGTTGTTGTTTGGCGGTTCGGGGATTGTTTCACCCAGCTCCCAGTCCAGGCGGAAGGTACCCGTTTGGTCCTCAAAGCCTGACATGGCAATGCGGTAGGTGGTTCCGCCCTGGACGTTGAAGGTCACGCGGCTCCTGAAGTCGCATCCATCGGCATCGCGGGCAATGAGGGTCAGTTCGCCGACAGAGGATCCTGTATAGACAGCGGTTGCGGTGTCGTAGGTGGCGACTTCACATGTCTCGAAGGTAACCGCCCCGCTGCTGGGTGCGGTCCATGTGTACCACACGGATCCCGCCGTGCTGCCGGACCAATGCTCGGGTTCCCCCGGCTGGCGGGTGGCTCCCAGCGTGGTTCCTTCCATTTGGCCGGAGGCGCCACTGATCGTCTGCCCGGGGAAGTTGTTGTTTGGGGGTTCGGGGCTGGCAGTTGTCACGCTGATGGTGCCCGAGTTGCCACTGGTGCCATTGCTGTTGTATGCACGGACCCTGTAGTAATAGGTGGTGCCGGAGGAAAGGCCGGAGATCTGGCGGGAGGTGGTGTTGCCCACGTCGAGATTGTTATGGCCGGATATGAAGCTCCCGAAGGTGGAGCTTGTGGAGATATCAAGGCGATACCCGGTGGCGCCGTCGGATGTATTCCAGTTGGCGGTAAATCCTGTCATGCCAACATTTGTCGCCGACGTGGTATTGGGTGCGAGGGGGGGCTGGCTGACTTCGGGCGTCCAGGCAACCCAATCCTCAATGGTGGCCCGATTCTGGGAGACAAGACGTGTTGAGCCGGTTGTGCTTGTTCCCTGCCATGTGACGATGGCGACAATTCTCCGCGATCCGGTTGTTGGGTTGAACGTGTATAGCGGTCCCCCACTGTTCCCCGGGGAGACGTATAGATTGTGGATGATCTGCCTGTTCAACATGTTGAGTACCTGGCCCGTGGACAACCATTGGGCGAAGCTCCCCGAGCCCTGAACATCACCGGGGTAGCCAAGGGCATTGACCGTGGATCCCTGCTGCCCCCCGTAGGCGAACTCCAGGGGGTAGTAGGTTGTCACCTGCCCGAAGGGGTTCTCGATAAAGGCCGCGCCAATGTCATGATCAAACCTTTGGTTCGTGTTGGGGTTGGAGTTCAGGTAGGCCGAGAATGTAGCGACATTGACGGCATTCCGTGTTCCAAAGGGGCGACTTACACTCCCCCCGTTTGTCAGTTGGTATTGTCCGGGAGCAACAGTGACCTCGGACGACCACTCCTCCTCCTCGAGGTCAAAAACATTGTGGCCGCAGGTCAACACCGTATGGGGGGAAACCAGGGCGCCGCTCCCTCGAAAACGGCCCTGGGGGAAATCCATGGTCATGTAGGTGGTGGCATTGAAGGGGAAACTTTCCGTATTGGTCACCCGGGTTCGGTCGTCATTGTCGGGAAAGACCTTTTCCTGATCGGGGTCTTCAAGTTCATCGTGGCGAAACATTTCCCTGGGCTTGCCATCCAGCCGGGGATCATCCGGGGGGAGGACTTCGGCATCATCCAAGGGTCCGGGGAGATGGCGCTTCCACAGGTTCGACGCGCTGAGGAGGATCAATGCCTCGTCCCTTGTCAGCCGCTTTTCCACGGGTTGCCGCATGAGAATACACAATTCAGTGACGCCATCCTCCCCCACCAGATCGTACTCATCCCAGGAGTAAAAGGTATTCTCGATCCATTGAATGACTCCCCGTTGCGGTTCCCCCATTTCCAAATCATCGGGACAATCACACAGGTTGAGTTTTTCCCCGGAAAGCATTTCCTCCGCCTTGAGATGGCTCCCAAGATCCTCCCATGGAATCCCCTGACCGGAAGCCTGGCCCATGAAAAGTGCAACAATGAGGAAGGCTTTGATGCCCATGAATACGGTGCGATTGATTCCTGACATTTTTCCAGGCCCCAGCCTTTCGGTCATCTTGTATTGATCATGTTCACCACATCGAAGTCCGGGCTATTCATCCATGCATGATGTTTTGGTGAGTCCGGGAACAGACTCCCTGATTCCTTCACGAGAGCAATTAGAAAGCCATTCCACAATGGGAGGACTCAAGTCCATCGGTCCTCGCGGGTTGAATAAAAATTAAATGTGAGGTATCTTTCGCGCCGGGAGGAGTGGCGAGGGGGAGATAAATCCCGGGTCACGATGCCCCGGTTCTGAGCCTTGCCATGGGCAGAAGGGCAATAACGGGGGCGTGGAGCGGCCATCCATGGTGGGGCTGATAATTCGCTGCAAATTTCCGCTCCGGGGCCATTTCCACCATTGACATGGATGGGAAAGTGCTTTACCAAGAAAAGGTTTGACCAAGAACACTTGACCCACGCCCCCCCCGGGACCGTATTCTCCCCACGGATGCCAAGGCAGTGCATGCTGCCTCAGCGGGTGGTATACCCGAAGGCTGGCATCGAATCCCAAAATTTGCGCGACGTGCGTGGTTCTTAACCCGCTACCGGCCGCGCTCCTGCTGGAGGAAACTCAATTGGCTCCTGTCAAGAAGATCGCAATCAATGGTTTTGGCCGCATCGGACGTCTGGTTTTCCGTGCCGCCATGGCCCACCCCGGTGTGGAAGTCGTCTCGGTCAATGACCTCGCCCCGCTGGAAACCAATGTCCACCTTCTGAAATACGACACCGTCCATGGTCCCTTTGACGGTGATGTAAAGATCGATGGTTCCAACCTGGTCGTGAATGGCAAGACCATTCAGGTCACCCAGGAGAGGGATCCCTCCGCACTCCCCCACGACAAGACCGGTGCTGAGTATGTCGTTGAGTCCACTGGTATTTTCACCAACAAGGCTGACGCTTCCAAGCACATCAAGGGCAACGTCAAGCGCGTCATTATCTCCGCCCCCTCCAAGGATGCCGACTACACCGTCGTCATGGGCGTGAACTGCGATGCCGTCCCCGGCGACGCGAAGATCATCTCCAACGCCTCCTGCACCACCAACTGCCTGGCCCCCCTCGTGAAGGTTCTCCACGACAAGTGGAAGATCAAGAAGGGCCTTGTCACCACGATTCACTCCTACACCAACGACCAGAAGATTCTCGACATCATGCATAGCGACCTGCGCCGTGCACGCGCCGCTGCCCAGAACATGATCCCCACCAGCACGGGTGCTGCCAAGGCCATCGGCCTTGTGATGCCCGAACTGAAGGGCAAGCTCGACGGCCTCGCCGTTCGTGTTCCCACGATGAATGTTTCCCTCGTCGATTTCGTGGCCGAGCTTGAGAGCCCCGCCACCAAGGATGAAGTCAACGCCGCCATGAAGGCCGCCGCGACTGAAGGCTCCATGGCTCCTTACTTCGACTACTGCGACGAGCCGCTTGTCAGCTCCGACTTCAACCACAACCCCGCAAGCTCCACCCTTGACGCAGGGTGCACCTACGTTGTGGACAACATGGTCAAGGTTCTTGCCTGGTACGACAACGAGTGGGGCTACTCCAACCGTTGCATCGACCTCATCGTCAAGCTTGGCTGAGACGATGTCCGCCTCGTCTGATAGACGGGCTTTTGTCTATCACAAGGGGCGCTTCCATGGTGGAGCGCCCCTTCATTTTTGATCCCATGGAGATACCCCATGTCCCGAATCAAGTTCATTGCCGGTAACTGGAAGGAAAATCTGACACTCGCGGAGGCCAAGGCCCTCATCGCAGACCTTTCCCCCCTTGTTGCCGGAATCTCAAATGTTGAAATTGCCGTCTGCCCGACATTCCTCGCCCTCACCACCGTTGGCGGGAAGGTCGCAGGAACGAATATACAACTGGGCGCCCAGAACGCCCACGCCGTCGAGGTCGATGGCAAGCTCGTGCAATCCGGCGCCTATACAGGGGAAGTCTCCCCCGCCATGGTCAAGGATGCCGGTGCCCAGTGGGTCATCCTCGGTCACAGCGAACGTCGCCAGTACTTCGGCGAGACTGATGAGAGCGTGAATGTAAAGATCCGCGCCTGCTACGAAGTCGCCCTCAAGCCCATCGTCTGTGTTGGTGAAACACTCGAGGAGCGGGAAAGTGGCACCACGGCGAAAGTCATCGAGAAGCAGGTCCGCACCTGTTTCAAGGGCCTTCCCGCCGACAAGGTCGCCGAAAGCGTCGTTGCCTACGAACCCGTCTGGGCCATCGGCACCGGAAAAACAGCAACTCCCGAGATGGCGCAGGAAGTCCATGGCCTCATTCGCGCCCTCCTTGCGGAAATGTTCGGTCCGGAAACGGCAAATGCCGTGCGGATTCAATATGGTGGTTCGATGAAGCCCGGTAATGCGAAGGAACTCCTTGCCCAACCCGACATTGATGGTGGTCTCATCGGTGGTGCTGCCCTGAAGGCAGCTGATTTCAGCGAAATCATCAAGGCCGCCGTCTAGGAACGCACCCCAGGCCCGGAGGTTTGCAATGGCATCAACGAACATACCGGCAAACCTCCGGTTCCCTCTTCCCCTCAATACATATAGATGTCATACGGCGCCCTTGATCGCACTACTTACTGCGTGTCTGTTCATCGCCGGCTGTGTGGGTCGCCATACGGCGGATGGTGCCACCACCCGCTCACGGACGCTCCCCTCCTTCCCTGTAATTCTTTGGGTGGATTGGTCCGGTTGCGCCGACAAGTTTTCCGGCGACCCCTCCGCTGCCATGGAGTTCTGCCGTCAGGCGCGCCAGGCCGGGGTGACCCACCTCGCCCTTGAAGCGCGGACACATGATGGGTACGACGCCCTGGGAGAAAATGGCGTTCATTCAGGAGCGGAACTGAATATACGCCGCGCTG
>JAFIGB010000014.1 GCA_020831705.1 Candidatus Sumerlaeia bacterium
CATTCCCACACGTTGCCGTGCATGTCGTATAGACCCCATGGGTTGGGATTGAGCTTTCCAACGGGTTGTGTGGAGCCCCCCGAGTTCCCCCGCCACCACATATAGTCGGACCTGTTTCCCTCCATCTTCCCGGCAGCGCAGTCGGAGTCGTCGTCGGCACAATCAAGGGAGTCACCGAAGAAAAACCGGGTCGTCGTGCCTGCGCGGCAGGCATATTCCCACTCCGCCTCGGTGGGGAGACGCAGGGTAAGCCCCGTTTGCCCGGATTTCCGAAGGTGCCCGTTCAGTGTCTTGATGAACTTTTGCGTCTCATCCCACGAAACCCGCTCGACGGGATGTCTGTCTCCTGAAAAATGGGAGGGGTTACGTCCCATCACGGCAACCCATTGTTTCTGGGTCACGGGATGAATGCCGATGAGATAATCGCGGGTGATATGCACGGTGACGGCCGGGGGTTCATCATCGCGGCGCCCACGTTCATCCGGCGGGGAACCCATAACAAAGGTTCCGGCGGGAATCTGTTTCATGGCCAGGGGAACATCGCCGGGGAGCATGATGGTGACCGACCTGCCCGGATCGTCGCCGGTTCCTCCAGCCCCCGCCACACCCACCGTGAGCGCAAGGAGACAGACCGTCCATAAAGTCGTGTATATACGAAAAAGGGGCATTGTCTATCTCCTGAACCAGATCACATGGGGCTGACTCCGTCGACCGTCGACGATTTCGCTGCTGCTCCAGGGGCCGAATTCCTCCGTGATGAGTGTCTCCACGAAGTTATCAAGTGTCTTGTATTTCAGGAGCAGGACATCCTTGTCCTTCCTGATGGCGCCGAAGGTGATTTCCCGCCGCAACTCGTCGGGAAGGTGCCTTCCCACCTCGGTGACCGGGAAGCGCTCGTTGTCCTTGAGATAGAACAGCGCCAGCGTCGTGACCGGGCCACCGTGGGTTACAACGAGCGGCGTGCCCGGCTCGGCCTCCTTCTGCAGAATTCCCATCACCGTGTTCATCCCGATTCCATCCCTGCTGTAGAGCGTGCTTGTGCGTGCACCCATGTCCGCAACAGACACATAGTAGAAGAAGGCACCAACGGGTATCAGCATCCATTTTCTATTTTGAATTCCGATGGGGAAAAGGGCGATCCCGGCGGAGAAGGCCACGATCACGGCTGCGGTTCCCGTGATGTAATAACGAGGCTCGCCAAAGCCCCGCATGCCGGTGGTGGCGGAAAAAATCCAGGCAAGGATCGGTGCGCCCCAGGCAGCGGCAAGGAGCACCACCACCCATGGAACACGGCGATCAGACCGGGGCTTCCATCCACGCCAGGCAACAATTCCAAGGGAAAGGAGAAAAGCAATGGAACCGACAATCATCTCCCAGCGGTCCGAAAACTTCCCCTGCCCGATGGTGATCTCGTGGAGGGTCTGGTGAAGCAGCGGCAACGTCATGGTCGAGGGAAGTTGCTCCACCTCGATGTGGGAGACAGAACGGGCAATATGGAGATAAATTGGCAGGGTCAGGAAAATGGGGAGCAGGAACGCCAGAAGAACCCCAATCATCCATCGACGGTCACGGGAGCCAATCACCCCGGCAACCAGGACGGCGAGGAAGAAAACAATCGTCCATTTGGGCGATCCCACGTGAATGTTGAGCAGGAACAAATGGGCAACGGCAAGGACTGTGACCCACGTAAATGACGGGCGTTCCCAGTGACGCATCGCCGCCCAGAGGATAACCGCCCCACCAAGGGCCATCCAGCCATACATGCGAAGTTCTGCCGCGTGGCGAACGAGGGATCCGTGGATCACACACAGGGCCAGCGCCATGAGGATGGCAAGGGTCACCCATTGCCAGTCCCGAACTGACCGGAGAGCATTCAGATAGGTATTGTTCTGTTGGAGTGAAAAGGGCATCAGCCCCTTCTTCGATGTCATTGCCCGTTATTTGCCCTGGGTACACTTTTGGTGCCTGTCACCCAAGTGCCAGGGTGTATGCGACCGACCAAATAGTCGCTGGGATTGCTGCAAATGCGGCTCCCTTCCAGCGACCGGCACACCCGAATGAGAGCGCGAGGAGGAAAAAGAGGAGGGGGAGGTAATCGAGGGAGTACCTCGAATATCCCGGAGCATAATATCCCGGGTTGTGATAAAGGAGTACAGGGAGTGAGACCAGGAGCATCGTTAGGAAAACCGCCTGAATTCTGGCGTTCCTCCAGACCTGCCCACCGAGCATGAGAAGGGTAAACAGGATTGGCAGGGAAAAAAGAATCCCATTTCCACGATCATCACCTTCGACCCTGATGTCAATCCATCCGTTAAATTCCACCTCAGGCGTTGATAGAAAATGCCTGAATATATTTTCCGGAAGAAAACAGGGGGACATCAACCCGTGGTCATGGGCACGGGCAGCCAGATAATCGTCCCTCTCCTCGTAAATTTTCATGTATCCGGTTTCCAGCGGGTTGCCGAACTTCAGGAAGTTTAACGCGTGAATGGCAACGACGGCAAGGAGGGGAAGGATTCCCAGCAGGAATAATTGGCGGAGAAGGCTCTTTCGTTCACCGGGATCTGTCAGTCTCCTGCGGATCTCCCAGGTCGTGCCCTCCCTGTTCTGGAGCAGCATCAGGGTGGGAAGGAGCAGGATCAAAACCGACTGGAGGCGGAACAGGATGGCCGCGGCAGAAATCCCACCCAGTAGAAGTAGGCGTCTCTCCGTGGGTGGCCGGGTCAATTGCAACAGAAAGAGGCCAATGAAGAACCAGACAAACACATGGTTGACCCGGTAAACGGATCCATTGAGGGCCCGGTCGAAGTTTGGTGCGAAGGGGGCACCGACAAAACAGGTGACCAGCAAAAGGGCCGCTGGTAGCCATCGCCGTCCCGATCCCCGAAAGAACACCGCTGCGTATATACCCGCGATTCCGATTCCAAGGGCCAGTATGAGGAACTTGAAGATCGGAATGCCGCGCTCGGGGTTCCAGATCAGAAAGGTTGCCGCGAAAAAAAGCGTCTGGCCGGGCTGGAAAATATTGTAGGAAGCCCCGTTGTGGTAGGCGCTGTCGTGGTGGCGTTCCAGCGGGTCGGAGGTAATCCCGTCGGTGAGGGTCAGGTGACCACTCATCCAACGGGCGGCTTCCATATAACTAACATTATTTCTGTCGGGACGAAGCGCCTGCCCCCCCTCGAACAGGTAAAACCATGGGGACTGGCCACGTAGCAGAAAAAACAGGGCAACAAAGACAAATGCAGCTAATACTGGCCACCAAAATTCAGACCTTTCTTTCATGCCCCAGCTTTCTTTTTACAGCCCATACAGGTATCCACAGAACAGTTGGGCCACTTCACCGGCCTTGGAAAGAGGATAATGAAAACATCCCCATGGATGCAACCGGAACCAAATCGGTACCCCCCCGGGGAAATGCCTGAGGGAGCGCGAAATTGCCCCCTCTAGCCCATGCGCGGTTTGAACCCCAATGCGGCCAGCTCCTCGGCAATAACGGGGAGCTCCCCCATGACCGCCTTCATGAGATTGCATTCCTGAATGAGCTGGACTCGTGCCTCCGTGGCAATCCCGTCGAGGATCGAATAACCGAACTCAAGGTAGTTGTGGATGAGTTCAAGGTCCTCGCGGAAGACCTCGATCAGGCGGGTCGTGGTCGTGCTGTAGGGCTCGCGATAATAGATGTATATATAGTCCGGCTTCTCGGTGCCAAGCTCCCCGCGAAGCCGGAAATGGGTCCCGAAGGTTGAAAAGGGGGCCAGGCCGCCGGTAACCCGGATATAAAAGATGACCTCTGTATAGCGACGATCACGGACGTTGAGGATGCGAAACCGCATGTCTCCGTAGTTTTCCGACACCTTCGGCATCAACGCGGTGATCTTGTCAATGTGTCGGGTGAGGAACCGCTCGATGCCGAGGTTGGGAAGCTCCTCCCAGATCGCCACCTTGGCATCGCGCAGGATGGAGTTGGCGCTGTTGTGAAGATACTCCTCCAGCTTTCCCTGGGTGGGCTTCATTCCTTCCATGCATCGACACCTTTCCATCCACCGTGACCGGCGGCACTGGGAGTCCATCAAATTCCCTTGGCCAAGGGAATGGCGCCCCCGCCCCGATTTCGCAAGGGAAAGATGGACGGTGGAGAGCATTCTTGAGGAACATTTATGTCAAACCATGGGCGAACCCTCATACGACACCATGGCTGCCCGGCGGAATCCCCCTCCCCATAAGCGTGACTAACGAAGGGTATGGCGCTGGATTAATTCCCGCAGGGCATCCCCGTGTGGACTGTCTCTGCGGACTGCAAGAAGGACCGGTTCCACGGCAATAATATCGTAGTGCTCCCCAAAGAGCTCAGGTTGTACGGCGGGGGTGGCCCAGGAGGCCTCGGGTGTGCTGATTGTATATAGGTCGGGAAGGCCGACCCGCCCTTCAAGATAGACACGAAAATCCCGCGCGAATGCTCGCCCACGGTGACGATTCATCGCGATGGTCCTGTCATTGAGGCCCAGCAGGTCGGTCACCTTTGCATTGGAGAAGTAGGCCAGCTGACCAGCCTCCGTCAGGGCGATGTGCAGCCCCTCCAACTGCGAAAGTTCCTTCCCGAATTCACCGTAGTGTTGATACCTTTCCGTCTGCTCCAGGGCACTTCGTCGGGATTCCGAGAGCCCGACAATATTGCACCCGACAAAGATCAGGGCAAACAACCCCATGGCCATACGGGCTGGATTTTCCGGCAACAGACGGTCCGTCATGACGGCTCCGAGGAGGAACACAATGGGATATACCGGGAAAAGATAGCGGAACTGATAACTCATCACGGGGAGCACCGTGAGAAAGTAAAGGGCAAACAGCGTGGTCCCGCAAAGGATTGCGAGAGACGAGGGGTCCATGAAGGATCGGCGGGTGGCCGCACCAATGGCAATGATTCCTGCGGGAAGAGCCACTGCAGCGGCGAAGGTAAACCAGTGACTTATGACAAACGTTGGGTGGCGGACCGTCTCGCGAAGCCCCGCCTTGAAGAGTGCCGGCGCAGGAACCAGGTGACCGTAATAAAAATATTTCCAGACCATATAGACACCAATGACTCCAAAGACGGATACCGCAAAGGATATTGCGGGCCGAAGACACCCTTCCCGACCCGTTCGAATCAGGACAAATGTCAGTGCAGCAAGGGCGGCAGGCATGGTGAAAAAAATGGTGTCGGGGCGAATCAGGGTGATGGCCCCGGCAACAAGCCCAAGAAGGGCCGCTCGCCATGGAGAAGCCTTTTGAATCATCCACATGACCAGAACGACATAGGACAGCAGGGCGAATGCCGTGAAGGTTGTCTCCATGCCACTGACAGCATGCCGGGCCAGAAAGGGACTGGCCCCAAGGTGCAGGGGCACCAGAATCGCCACAGCAGGACGGACGCGAAAGCACCACAGGGCAATCAGCCAACTCGCTACGATCAAACCGCCTCCCCAGAAAATGGAAAGTGCCAGCGCGGCTTGTGGCAACTTGTCAACCAGGCCAAAACTCCCTGCAGCAACCAACATCACCCAGGCAAGACTGGTGTAACCTTCCACCCGATCATCCCCGGGGTTCCATGTCACACCCTCGCCATCAAGGAAGTTCTTCGCGTAACGCAGCGAGATGAAGGTATCGTCAACCATACCCGGGCCCACATACCGAATCATCCCTCCGTATAGCAGCAGAGCAAGGACCAGAAGTGGTAGCCAGCAAACAGGGATACGAATACTTTGGTGATTCTGTGCCATGATTATACCATTGAACGCTGTAAACAACAGGAAGGAACCAGACGAGACCCGCGGTATCAGGTCAAGGGGAATGGAGGCGCAATCCCACTCCACCGGGAACATCCCCGGGCGGTATAGACCGATTCAGGTTCCCCGTTTTCTGAAAAGGCAACGAACTATTTAAACTTGGGTTTCCGGGGGAACTCCGTACATCGTTCGTGACTCGGGCGACCGGCGATAACCCGCCCTACTTCACATTGGTGGAGATTTCGATCTTCAAATCGTCGATCTTGTTGAACAGCGTCTTGTAGGAAACCCCGAGCTTCTTGGCGGCGACGGATTTGTTTCCCTTGCTCAGGCGCAGGGCACGAATGACGGCCGCACGCTGGGCGTCGGCGGCGACTTCGGAAAGATCACGGATTTCCCCCTCCTCGCCGAGCTTGAGCAGATACTCATTCTCCCGCGCCGGCGCCGGGGCACCCGTGGAGCCACCGCCGGGAAATACAGCTGGCTTTCCACCCCCCTGGGCGAAGGTGTTGTGCAGCAGCGTGTTCACGTCCTGGAGGACGGTGGCCTTCTCGATGCTGTTCTGCAGTTCGCGAATGTTCCCCGGCCAGGGGTAATCCACAAGGGCCTGCATCTGGGCTTCTGTGAGCTTGAGGCGCGGCAGGTTGTGGCGCTTGGAGAATTTATTGAGGAAAAACTCGGCAAGCTGGGGGATGTCCACGCGCCGCTCCCGAAGGGCGGGAAGGTGAATGGGAATCACGTTGAGGCGGTAATACAGATCCTCGCGGAACATCTTCGTGCGCACCGCATCCTCCAGATTGAGGTTCGTGGCGGCAATCACGCGGACGTCGACCTCGATTTCCTTCTCCCCACCAACCCGGGCGAAACGCTGTTCCTGGAGCACGCGGAGGAGCTTGACCTGGAGCGAAAGGGGCATGTCGCCGACTTCGTCGAGGAAGAGGGTGCCGTGGTGGGCGATTTCAAACTTCCCCCGCACCATGGCATGGGCACCGGTAAAGGCGCCGCGCTCGTGGCCGAAAAATTCGCTTTCCAGAAGTGTCTCGGGAAGCGCCGCGCAGTTGAGCGGAACATACGGCATGTGGCGCCGCGCCCCGTTGAAATGGATGGCCTGGGCCACAAGTTCCTTGCCGGTGCCGGATTCCCCGTGGATGAGGACGCTGGTTTTCAGCGATGCAATCTGCTTGATGACACGAAGGATCCCCGCCAGCCGGGGGTCGGCCCCGACGATGTTGAGGGGAAGGTTGTCCGCCCCCACGAGGGTGGGGTGGCTCCGTTCGAGGTTGTCGAGGAGTCCCCGCGACTCGCGAATCTTTCGCAGGACGGCCTTGATGCGGGCGTTGTCGAAGGGCTTGATGAGAAAGTCCACCGCGCCGCTTTGCAGGGCACGAACCGCGGTGTCGATGCTGCCGTAGGCGGTGATGGCCACGAGACCGGCATCGGATCCAATCTCGCGAAGTTTGTCGATGACCTCCAGGCCGTTCATCCCCGGGAGGGAAAGATCGAGAACAATGGCGTCGAACCGCTCGCCCTTGCTCTTGATCAGTTCGATGACTTCCTCGCCGCTGGCGACGGCAACGACTTCCCAGCCGTCATCAGCGAGGATGTCACTGAGAACGCGCCGCATGTTTTTTTCGTCATCACAGACGAGAACCCGGTTGGCAATGTGTGTGGATTCATCCATCGGGCTGGCCTTTTTCTGGAGGAGGGGTGGGGTGGGAATCACCCCGACTCTGGACATTCAATGGGTAAAAAAATGCGCAACCGGGCAAGGGGAATCCCTGCCCGGTTGCGCTGGTGCTTCATTGGATCAACCGTCGTGTCAGACCTTGGCGCCGTAAAACTCGAGGACGACACGGGCGACCTCCTCGATTTGGTGCTTCGTGACACCGGGGGCGATGGGCAGGGCAATCGCCCGCTTGGAGAGGTCCTCGGAGACGGGGAAGGCTCCCTGCTTGTAACCAAGGTACTCAAAAGCGGGGTGCATGTGCAGGGGCGTGCGGTAGTAGATCTCATGGCCGATTCCCTTTTCCGTAAGGAAGGCCGAGAGCTTGTCGCGCTCGGGCACCAGAACCGTGTACATGTTATAGACATGGGAAAGGTCGTCACGGAAGATCGGTGTCGAGACCGGCGTGCCCTTGAAGAGCTGGGTGTAGAGGCGGGCGTTCTCAATACGGTCCATGTTGTTGTCGTCAAGATCGGGAAGCTTCACGGAAAGAAGCGCCGCCTGGATGGCATCGAGACGGCTGTTGTAGCCGATGAGGTCATGGGGAGAGTCGGGCGCGGAGGCGCGACCATGCTCGCGGAGGCGGCGAAGGCGTTCGGCGGCCTTCTCGTCCCCTGTTGTGACCAATCCAGCATCCCCCGCCGCGCCAAGGGTGCGGGTGGGGTAAAAGCTGAAGCAGCCCATCTGGCCCCAGGTGCCGAGCTTGCGGCTCCCGACACGGCCACCAGCGGCGTGGCGCATGTCCTCAATGATCGAGATGGAGTAGGTACGGGCAATGTTGGAAAGCTGTTCAATTTCCGCCGCGAGGCCGAAGAGGTGAACAGCGATGATCGCCTTGGTGTTGCCGGTGATGGCAGCCAGGGTCATGTCGGGGTCGAGGCAGAAGCTCTCTGAACGGACATCAACAAAGACCGGGGTGGCACCCAACCGGGCAATGGCATCACCGCAACGGCCAAAGGTAAAGGCGGGGCAGATGACCTCGTCACCGGGGCCAACACCGAGGGCATTGAGTGCGAGAAGAATCGCATCGGTCCCGGAGTTGACACCCACGGCATGGCGAACGCCGATGTAGCGGGCAAACTGCTCCTCAAATTTTTGAACGGGAGCCCCCAGAACGAACTGGCCTCCGTCAAACAATGTTTTCAGCTCCTCGAAGTACTCCTCGAGTAGATGCTTATTTACTGCGGGCATGTTGATGTATGGTACACCCATCGCTCACCTGTCCTTGCATCGAATTCCGCGGAACCCAAACTTCTCAGGGTTCCCGGCAGGGGCCGATAGTTTGGCACCCTCCTTGCCGAGTCAATAGTTAGTAGATTGACACAGGCGTTCCCCCATAAATTGGGGACTTGATTCTTCCGCCATTTCCGCCACGGTAGCAACAGGCAATAACCTTGTTTCGGCGGTTTCCACCGAAGAGAAAACGTTTCACGATGTTTCACGGAGGGAGGTAGCGCGGAACCGCAACAAAGGAAATACAAAACACCGTGACAGCGGGGCACTGTTTCACAATGTTTCACGGAAAGACGTCCCCACAAACGACGAAACCGCCCCGGAACAGGGCGGTCAAATCAATGGTCACAGCGAAGGGGGAAAATCCCCGACAGGTCAGACGCCCACGGGATCGAAGGAACGGGGCGATACCTGAATATTCTCGGGGGAGACGAGAACCACCTCGCCATTGCGCCAGACAGCCACAGAGTTGCCATTCACCTTGTGGCGATGAACAGCCTTGAGAACGGCAAGATGGAGGCGGTGGGCCATGGCGACGCCCTGGGGAAGAGTTGCAGCAAGACCATTGGAAGAGGAGCGGGACTTTGATTTCTTCAATTCACTGGGGGCCACGTTAGAGTATCCTTGAGGTGGAGGAGGTGTTGCCAAGTTTCCGGCATCAGAACGAGACGGCCTTCGTGGTGCAAGTGGAATGCCACTAAATGCGGACAGGCGTAGTCGCTGTTGTCGTACAAATACCAGTTGTCCACAAACTCGCAAAACTTGAAAAAATTCGTGATCGAGTGACAGTAGCGCCGCCGAATTACCATCTCGGGAACGTTGTGGCCACCGGCGCGAACGCGGCTTGCCACCCTTTCTATCGACACTCTGTCCGATGCCACCCAGAGGAAGATCAAGGTAACTTTGTACCCCGAACGCTGAATTTCGCGCACCCGCCCCTCCAGTGCCCGGCTCGAAAGCGTCGTTTCGAACATAAAATCAGCTTTTTCGGCAGTTAAACGCTCCATCTTTTCCAGAACGATTCTTCCCGCCTTCATGTTCCGCGACCGCTCGGTTGTCCCCGTCAGCCCCGAAGCCACGATGTCCGTGTTGAGAAACACCGCCCCGGGGGGAAGGAGTTCCTCCGCAATGGTGGACTTCCCGGACCCGTTGGGGCCTGCGAGGAGGATCAGCGAGGGAGCCATGGCGCTGCTCATGATCCACCAACGCTTTCACGATACTCAGAAAAGGTGGGGTTGGACTGATCACGGGGGCTGAGAATCGGGTCGCTGATTTTCCAGTCGATGGCCAGATCGGGGTCGTCCCACGAAATCCCCGCCTCGGTGTCGCCGTTGTAGACGGCACTGCACTTGTACTGGACTTCGGCGGTGTCGCTCAGGACGGCAAATCCGTGGGCAAAGCCGATGGGGATGAAGAGCATCTGGAAGTTTTCCGCCGTCAATTCGCACCCCAGCCATTTCCCGAAGGTGGGCGAGGCGGGCCGGATGTCCACCGCCACATCCCAGATTGTCCCCTGGGTGCAGCGGATAAGTTTCGCCTGGCCGGGAGTCGTCTGGAAGTGAAGCCCCCGCAGCGTGCGGCCCCGCGACCGCGAATGGTTGTCCTGAATAAATTCACAATCGATCCCTGCAGCGGCAAAGAGATCCCCGCGAAAGGACTCAAGAAAGAACCCCCGTTCGTCGGAAAAGACCCGGGGTTCGATGAGGACGAGGCCGTTTAGTTCCAGCTGGTGAAATTTCATGGTTCCCGATGGTATCCGTGGTCCATGGCCTTGGTGCCATGGGTGGTTGGCTGATGGTGTAACGGCGAACCGTGGGGAGGAAAGAGGGAACTTGCCGCCGCGGCCTCATTTCCTTGGCCAACTCCTTGCTCCCTACTTGCACCCGGCTGGCATTGGCCAGCATCCTCAACACAACGGAGGATTCGACGTTACCCTCCTCCTGAAAACCACCCAAACCGGACGACCGTGAACCATGCCCAAAGTGACCTTCATGCCCCTCAACAAGACCGTGGAAGCGGAGGAGGGATTGACCCTCCTTGAGATCAGCGAGGAGCACCACATCGGTCTCGAACATGCCTGTGGTGGCGTCTGCGCCTGCTCCACGTGTCATGTCATCGTGAAAGACAATACCGACGACAACCTCGAGGAAATGGACGACGACGAGATCGACACCATGGACAAGCTCGTTGCCAACCAAACCCTCCACAGCCGCCTCGGCTGCCAGGCCAGGGTTGTCGGAGATGTCACCGTGGAACTCGTCAACTGGCCACCCCGCGAACTTTAAACCACACCGGAGTCACTGAAAACCATGCCCCAACCCATTGGATGGACCGATCTCGACGACATCGCCATCGCCCTCTATGAAAGCCGCCCCGATACCGACCCCCTTCAGGTCCGCTTCACCGACCTCCTCGACTGGGTTCTGGAAATCGAGGACTTTATTGGAACGCGCGAGGAATCCAACGAAGCCAAGCTCGAAGCCATCCAGATGGCCTGGCTGGAGGAATGGAAGGACAACCAGGATTGACCCAACCCATCGCCAAGGGAACCACCAAGCCCCTCGGGGCCTCCTACTGGCGGGAAATCGCCGGGCGGGGTCCCACACCCATGGATGCGGAAATCCGCTCCCTCCTGATTTGCCCCGATGACGACGCCCCCCTTGAGTGGCCCGAAAGCGGCGCCGACCCCGTCTGTCCCCATTGCAGCCGCAAGTTCCCCCGGGAAAACGGCTACCTGGACATTCTTCCCACATCCGATAATTACGCCCTCAGCAGCGAGGCCATCGCCGCCCTGGAGGCCACCGAACCCACCCACCCCGTGACTGCCGATCCGGCCGAGGTATATGGCCCGATCTGGAAACAGGTGGAGGAAGTCCTCGGTGACCCAAAGGGGAAGCTGATCCTCGATGCCTGCTGCGGGACCGGCTTTGTCGCCCGCTGGCTGGTGGAACGCGGCGCCAGGGTGGTGGCCCTCGATGTTGTCGGTGGTTCGAGTGGCCTCGGTGCCCTGGCCAACTGGCAGAAGCCCGAGGGCGCGGTGCTGGAACTGGTCCGTGGCGATGTCTGCCGCATCCCCTTTCAGTCCGCCGGGTTCGATGCCGTCTTTCTCGGAGGGGCCATCAGTATTCAGGCACGACCGGAGAAGCTCCTGACGGAGTCCTCCCGGGTCATTTGTGATGGCGGTCTTGTTTTTGCCCTCGGCGAGGAAATCGGCCGGGGCGGCTCGACCATTATCAGCGGCGGCGATCCCCGCAGGGAGGGACACAAACTTTCCCTGACCGATTACATCGGCATTTTTGGCGAGGGGCAGTTGAGCCTCGATTGCCACCTTCCCGACGCTCCCGCTCCGAACAAAAAAGCGGGAATGATCGCCCGGTTGCGCCACCGCCTCCGTGCCGGGAAACCGGGGAGCGGCCATCTTTTCGTGGGCCGCCACAAGGAGGGCATGCAGCTGCCCGGCCTTCCCTTCGTTCGAAAAAAGAAGGAACAGGATCCATCATGACCCCCCAGCCCGTCGCACGCGTCGAGGAAATCCCCGATGGCGGTTCCATCCGCCGCGTGATGGATGGCCGCGACATCGCCATCTTTCGCAAGGGTGAAGAAATCTTCGCCATCGACGCCCGATGCCCCCACCGCGGCGGCCCCCTCGACAACGACCTGGAACAGGGCTACCTGACCTTCTGCCCCTGGCACGGCTGGTCCTTCGACGTCCGCACCGGCAAATCCCCCGACCAACCCGGCCGGGTTTTCTGTTACGAAGTCACAGTGAAAGACGGAACGATACACATCGGTCAGGGTGTATAGAAGTACCTTCAGCAAGCCCATCAACAATCTTCCCGGTTTTGCAGCCACGATAGATTCAAGGCGGTGTGTCTTTCCCTCACATGATACTTTCAAGGGTGGCCTTCTCAATTTCAACGACCTTCAACCCATCGAAGGTAAAACGGCGCTTGAACCCATTGTGAAACTTCTGGTTGAGCAGACCGTCGTGCTGAAGCCTGCCAACCACGATTCCCGGTGAAATTCCAATCTTGTCAGCAAACGCCCTGATGGTGTTGCCGTCGAAATGATCGTGGGCACGGATGAACTCCTCGTATTCACGGGAAGGTATCAAGTAGTTGCGAGCGAACCGATTGGCCTCCTCTTCAATTCGTGCCCCATGGGGGTTCTTGTCATCGACATAGATCGGCTTCTTGCCGTGCTTGAGAATGTGCCCGGCCTCGTGGAAAAATGTGAACCAAAGATGATCGTCGGTTTTATAGCGGAGGCTCAGATAGATCACAGGCAATCGCCCGTTGGCAATCCAGCGCGCGGCACCACACACATGGGTTTTGGGAAACTCGGGGACAAAAACAACGGCGACGCCGGCATGACGGCAATGCTCAACCAATCCACTGCAGATTTCATCAATCGGCCTGGTGGTCAGGGGCAGAATCTTTTCAAGGGCACTTCCAAAGGCCTTCGGGTTATATTCAGAACACGCGATTGTTTCGGCAAGGATTTCACCATGGCGCAGCCATGCCGCCAAATGACCGATCTCGCTGTCGAAAGCCGAGGACATGCGGTAGGAGACCTCGGTTTTCGACCAGAAAAGTTTCCAGCTGTCCACGGTGGCGACACGAAAAAAGGAAAGTGCCTCACGTACTGCTTCCGGCCCTTTGCGTCTGGACTTCACATACCCGAGCTTTCTCAAGTCCGCCATGGGAAGGCAATCAAGCCAGTCGATGAGTTTCTCGTGCTCTTTCCGCTCCTTTAATCTGGCAAGGGACTCCCGATAGGAGCTTTCCCGGTTCATCCAGAACCGTGCGGAAAGACCAAGCGCCTGCTCAAGTTGAAGTGCAGTCGCGGGGGTGATGGAAATGTCTTCGGTGTCGGACAGAATCTCCCCCACCGCCTTGGGTGTCTTGCCCATGCGCTTGGCAAGTTCAACCTGTGAAATGTTCCGCTCCTCAAGCAACTCGAGAATGGTTTCGCGAGGGGGCGAGACGGTGTCGGGGGTATATTCGTTGGCAATGGTCCGCATCATGGAAAGGTCCTTTTTCTAATGGTAGTCCACAACTTCAAGGATCCGAATGGCAGTTACCTTTTCAAGGTCAATGCCACCGTCCTCCAAAGTGGGAATGGGGTCGTTTGCTGGTTCAAAAACAAGTCGCCAGTTTCCGCTCAACCTGAGGGAGTATTTGCCGTGACGGTCCTCCGTCAATGCTTCGAACCGGCCCGGAATTCCCCGGGCCTCGTCAAGGTTCTCCAAGGCAACCAGGTCGTCGAGTCGACGGCCGATCGGCGATGCCAGGGCGCCGAACTTCTTCTGCCGTGCCTTGGAGGAGTTGATGTGCCTGGCGATTTTTTTGTCGAATATTATCTCCACGCATCACCCCCTTGAAAAACAATACACCTTATGGGTGGTTGATTGTCAAGAGGCTGGCTCCGTAAACCGGGCACGGTCTGTGTATGCTGGTGGTTTGTCAATGTCGGCAGGCCGACAAAGTCCGGCTTGATACCTTTCGTCTGTTCCATTGTAGTTTCCCCCCTGACCACATCGGGCGGGGAACGAGACCATAAGACAATGAATCCCCATGCTCAACTGGTGGAAAAAGTGGGTGCCTCCCGCTGGGAAGACCTCAACTGGCGACGATCCCCTCCTCATGGAAATACGCGAGGGGGCGGAGCGGTTCCGGGGGTGGGTGGCGTCGGCCTTTCCCGGCATTGATCCCAAAACGTGCAGCGCCATCGACCATGCCCTTGCAGAATATCCCATCCCCTCCGATGGAACCCTTCCGGTGGGGCTTGCATCGGATGCCGCCTGTGCTTTTGGGGAGGTACTCCGGGAGCAACTTGGGGGGGAATGGAGGATTTCCGACCTCCATGGGCCGGTGATTGCCGCACCCGGAGGGGTTGCCCATGGCCGTCTCGTGCCCCTCGCTGCCATCGAACGAAAGGCCCTCCACCCCCGCGAATATTCTCTGGAGGAACTCGCAGGCTCCCTTCGCGAACGCCTTGACGCCGAGGAGAAGATTTCCCCGTGGCCGGGAGGTACCGCGCTGGATGCCTTCACTCCCCTTCAGGGAAAATCAAATGCGGAGGCCCTGGAAGCTGCCCATGCCATGGCCCAGGATTTCCGCGCCCAATGGGCCGCGCGCCTTGGCAGTCCGGTGGCCCTCAGCCTCATGGGCGTGCGCCAACTCGACCGGTTCCTTCGAACCCATTTCATCGCCTGTTTTTTGGAGGAGGGGGACCTGGTTCGTGCCGGGGTTTTTCTTGGCGAGGTGGGCCGGGGCCTCTTTGGCGGATCCTGGGATTTTACCCAGGGCGAGGAACCCGATCTCGCACCACTCAAGTTCCCCGAACTGGATTATTTTCCGGTGGGCCGAATCTTCAAGATGATGACGGAAAGGCCCGATGGGGAGCCCCTCGATGAATACCTCCGGCTGATTCCCAGCGCCCGCCGTGAACTGGCAGGGGGCGGCCCCCCTCAGGCGTGATGGCTTGAAACGCCCGGTATCAGTCGCCGATTTTCTTGTGAAGATGGGGCATGGTGTCCGGCTTTCCAGCCTCCATGTAGCGCGACTCCTTGTTCAGGGCGGTCACATTTTCATAAACACCCGTGTCGCGCTTGACCAACTTGGTGAAGCCCAGATTTTTCAACTCGGAGTTTGTCTTGGGCGTGGAGATGCCCACAGGGAAGATGAGCTTGCGAATGGGAGCGCCGCATTCCGGACACGTCGTCAGGGCATCGTCCTTCATGCTTTGGAGGATCTGAAACCCATCGCGACAGGTCTCGCAGCCATCGTGACCTTCAGCAACCTGGTATTCATAAACGGGCATTTTTTCGCCATCCTTCCCGGTGAAGCGTTTCCGAAAGAACCACTGGAGGGGAAAAAAACCCCGCCATGGGACTACTTCCACACAAGATGTGCCGAAAGCAGGGACAAAGGCGAGGGGTATTCCATCCAACCCATGACCCGGGGGGGCGAAGGATGCCAGGGCCGCAATTCCGACCGTCACCGGGGAGACAAAAACCCTTGGCGTGGATCAGGGCATTTGCCACCCTTCCAAAGCCCGTGCCCGGGTGGCGAAACTGGCAGACGCAAGGGACTTAAAATCCCTCGGTGGTAACACCGTACGGGTTCGATTCCCGTCCCGGGCACCATTGCTCCTCCCCCAAATCATTCCCCAAGTGAGTCCATAAAGATGAGTGGCCCACCGATCACCAGCAAGCCGTCCAGGAATATGGAACCGTTCCAGCCCTTGATGGACTTCCTGAACCGCGTGCCCGCCGTGTCCGTCATTTCCGCCGGTTATTTTCCCGACGGAAACTGGTGGCTGAAGCTCAATATAGACATTCGCCACGAAATGGCCTGGCATGTGGTGCAGGGGCTTGGTCATGTGCTTAATTATCTTTCTGTGAACGAAACGCTCCCAACCTCCTTCTTCCCCGTTTCCCCGCCCCCCTACCTCAATGGCGGGCCGGAGGAGTTTCTCAATTGGGCCATTGAATCCCGACTTGATGACTTCTCACCCACGGCCGCCCGGGACTGGCTGAAGAGCCGCCTTCCCAACCCCGTGGAGGATGCGCAGAAATGGCGGGAAATCGACTGATCTTTCCCCTCCACCGCCATCTATACAACCGGGGGGGACGGACGGCGATTTTTCCGTCTTGCAACCCCGGGGTCGTTAAAGTAGTGTCCGCCGTGACAGAATCCTCCGCAGGGGAAGTCCCCATGTCTCCCATTGAAATTATCAAGCAGCAAAACACCCAAATTCGCAAGGTCATCGCCAAACTGGCCCTCGACCATACCGACCGGGCCGATGAAATTCCTTCCGGATGGCGCAACAACCTGCGCTGGCATGTCGGCCATCTGGTGCTGACACCCCATCGCCTGACCTTCGGCCTTATGGGGGAGCCCCTTGTCATTCCCGAGGAGTACGCCACCTGGTTTGGCAATGGCACCTCCCCGGAAGATTGGAAGAACCCCGGGAAGGTTCCTCCCCTGGATCAGTTGGTGAAAGAATTGTCCTCCACGATGGGGCCCGTCCACGAGCTTTGCACCCACCGGGGCGACGCTGTCTATACAAAGCCCATCACCACAAGGGCGGGAATTACCCTGACAACCCCCGTCGAGGCACTTTCCATGAGCCATCTCCACGACGGAATGCACCTGGGAATGATGATGGCCATTGTGAAGTCATTCAACTGATGCCGGGCCGGAGATTTCACCATGTATGAACGCGAATTGAAACGTCGCAAGAAGATTGATGAGGAGGCATCGGCCCGCGGTGTTCCCCGCACTTTCCGGCGCCTGGCGACCCTTTGCGGATGGCTTTCCGTCGGTGCCTTCATCGTCGCCTTCGTCGGGGGCTTCGGGACCGACAGCGTACCCTTTTTCATCAGCTCACTCCTGCTCGGAATCAGTTATGTCATTCTTTGGCTGATCCTCGGCGCGATAGACAACATCTCCACCTTTGCCCTTGTCCAGTTGGACAGACAAACCAACAGGGACCAACCGATTCAGGAACTGAACGACATGCCGGCGGAGGAGCTTCCTCCCAACTATTAGAGTGAATTGCAAAATTGTGTCGCCAAATGGTAAAGGGGCAGGAATCCCGGGTAACCTGAGTATTGATTCATCCTGTCCGGACGCGAGATATCAATTCATTCCCCATCCTACCAACTCGGAACCTTAATGGAATGATAGCGCAGCGCGCTTGGTTCACACAGCCCGGGGTTGGGTTCGACAGAACCCTACCCCGGGAAATCCTAACCGGTCAACACATGAAACAACCGCTGCCGCGGTATTGGTTTATATACATTTTCGCGGGGTAACGCGTTGCCGCGTAACCCCGGGCTATGATAATCAAGGCCTCCGGCCTATCTTTTTTGCCGTCTATACGCTCCCCAATGATCGCGAAATCAGAAGTTTCTATTTGGAGCAGCTTTCAACCCTGTGTCGCCATATGCCAAAGGTGATGCATCCCGGGGAACGTAAAAATTGCTTCATCCTTGTCCGGCCACGAATTTTCGCAAAATGCTCTAGTCCCTCAGTCACCCCAAATCCAGTTGGCAAATCCTGCCTACCAGCGCGACAGGCCAAACATCCCCCACAACGGCCCGACCACGCGGGGGGAGGCATCGTCCGCCCGGGAGTCCATCCACCCAAGACCGCCGAGGATCAGGGTGCGGTGGCTCATTTTCGTCTCGTTTTCCGTCCTGTTGTATAGCGCGTAACCGAGGAGCGGCCCGTGTATGGTGGTGCGCTCGATGCCGATGGTGTCGGATTCCTTCTCCGACCATCCCGACATCCAGAGGAGCGCCCCCGGTGCCCGGCCAAGGAAGAGCGGGAAGAAGAACTTCCCCTTCTCGACGGTATGGACGCCGTCCTCCTCGTAGGTGAGCACCTGATCGAACCACACCGGACCCAGCCACCAGAGGGCGGTCCAGAAACTGAACTCCATGTGGGTGTCGAAGGTGTCCTCGGTGTCCGAAAAATACCAGGACGGCCCGGCCTCGCTTCCGTATTCAAAGAGGAGGGGAATTCCCCAAAGCTCCGCCTCCAGGGTGTCGTCGACAACGTCCCCACTTGTGTAGACATCGGACCACCAGGGCCAGTAACTCCGCTCAAGTTGCTGGGCCGGGGAGGGGCCGTCCTCCGTATAGACATACCGGGAGAAGGAAAACCGCACCGGAAGATAGGCATACGGAATCCCAATGCCCGCCATCAGGTAATCGGAGGCCGCAAGCTGGTGGGTGTCGGCGTCGTATTCGAGGCGATACTTGCGCGAAACAATGGGCAACGCCCAAAGGCTTTGTTCCTGATGGAGCATCTTCTCCTGCGGATTGGCTGCCGCCCAATCCCTGGCCGCCTCAAGCATCCCATCGGGGAGCGGTTCGCCATGACGAGGCAGGGCATTCTCCCCCACCCAGACAGGCGGGGCAGACCGGGAACAGGCGGCAATAAGGGGCAAAAACAGGGCAAAAACGACCAAAAGCTGCGGTTTCATGGCATGACCTCCAAAGGACATCGCCGAACAAAGAGCGTGAACCATGCCGTTTGGGGGGAATTGTTGGCGGGAACGTTCAACGAACACCCCTTGCCTTTCCCATCAATAAACGGGGAATATTCCCATGAAATACGCTCAGGGAGCAACAACCATGATCAGCTATCAGGAAGCCCTCGACAGGATCCTTGATATACCCTTTCGGGTCGGAACGGAGGCGGTGCCGTTGATGGAATCGGAGGGGCGGCATTTGGCCGCTCCCATTCCCGCGCCGTGGTCGCTTCCCCGATTTACGAACTCCGCAATGGATGGCTTTGCCGTTCGCCACGGGGATCTTGCCAGTGCCGCGGACTCGAATCCGGTTGTCCTGGAACTGATCGGTGAAAGTGCGGCAGGACATCCCTTCGAGGGTACCGTCGGTTCCGGACAGGCCGTTCGGATCAGCACCGGGGCGACACTTCCCGATGGCGCGACGGCCGTCGTTCCCAGGGAACATGCCGAGGTGGTGAACAGCGGCGGTGGGGTGCGGTTGGCCGTGGCCCCGGCGGAAGGGGTTTTCATTCGCGAGGAGGGCTCCGATGTCATGCGGGGTCAGGAACTTTTCTCGCCAGGCACCCGGGTGACGCCCGCGGTTCTTTCCTTTCTCTCGGGCTGGAACATTCCCACGGTGGATGTCTATACACGCCCGCGGATCGGCATCCTGACGAGTGGTGAGGAAATCAAGCCCTACGGCACAACACTGAAGGAGGGGCAGATCATCGGATCGAGCCTCTACTTTCTGGAACGCGAATTGGCCAACTTTGGCTGTGAAACCCGCGTTTTTGGCATCTCGCCGGACAACCCGGACACGTTCGCGGAGATGATGCGCTCCGTCCTCGAATGGGCGGATATCGCCCTGACAACGGCGGGGGTTTCCGTTGGGGACCACGATGTGGTCGGGGCCACGCTCAAGCAACTGGGTGCCGAGACACATTTCTGGCGGGTGGCCGTGCGCCCCGGAAAGCCCATGCTCCTGGCAACGGTGAACGGCAAGCCGTGGTTTGGCCTGCCCGGAAACCCGGTGAGCACCTGCTGCAATACGGAGATCTTCATCAAGCCGTTCCTGCGCCAGGCATTTGGCATCAAGCCCGCCGTCATGCCCTACAAGATGCGGCGCATGGCCAGCGCCTGTCATCGTGACAAGCACCGGTTGTTTTTCGTCTACGGGTGGTGCGAGGTGGTGGACGGCGAGGAGGTCGTGCATGCCCACGAGAACCAGTCGAGCGGGAACCTTCTCAACCCGGCCCGGTCGAACTGCCTGGTGGTTCTTGATCCGGGAACGGTGGACAAGGAACGGGGCGCGATGGCACGGACCATCGACCTTGTCTAGTTTTTGAGACAAAACCGTTGATCACGCCGCATCCCCCCCAACACCCCAACGGCGTGATTTTTTCGGAAATCGGGGCTTTACACACGGCTGTTTTACGGGAACCATCATCGTCGGTTGTGTCATGAGCTTCCCATAAAGGCCCCTGATTCTTGTCTTCCAGCATTTCACCAGGTACTGACGGCGGCACCACGCCAATCAGCCGGCTTCGCGCCATGGGGCTTGTTGCCGGGCCGTTGCTGGCGGCGTTGGTCATGTGGGTGTTCCCCCTGATTCCCGATTCCCCGGCGGCAAATCAGGTCGCGGCGGTGACAATCTGGATGGCCATCTGGTGGATCTGCGAATCAATCCCGCTGGGAGCCACGGCGCTGTTGCCGATGGTCCTCTTTCCCCTCCTTGGCGTGATGGCACCGGGGCCGGTTGCCTCGCAGTACTTCAACGACACCATTTTCCTCTTTATTGGCGGGTTCCTGGTGGCACTTTCCATGCAGCGATGGGGGCTTCACCGCCGTATAGCATTGGGAATCCTGGCCCATTCAGGGGCGCGGCCCGCCGGGTTGCTGGCAGGCTTCCTCCTCGCCACCGCATTTCTCTCCATGTGGATATCCAATACCGCCACCGCCATGATGATGACCCCCATTGCCCTGGCGCTGATCTCCCAGCTTGAGGAAACAAACGGCGCCATGGCACGGCGCTTCGCCGTGGGTGCCCTCCTTGCCATTGCCTACGGGGCGAGCATCGGGGGAATCGCCACCCTTGTGGGTACACCGCCCAATCTGGCGCTGCGCACGATCTACGAAACCCTTTACCCCGCCGAGGATCCCCTCGCCTTTGGCCAGTGGATGCTCCTCGGCCTTCCCCTGTCGGTGGTCATGCTCCTGACATGCTGGGGGCTTCTTTCCCTTGTCTATACAAGGGGGGTGACCCTGGACAACGAGGGGGAGGCCATCGCCGAACAGCGCGGTGCCCTTGGCCCCATGCGCCAGGCGGAAACCATCACCCTCGTGTTGTTTGTATCCCTCGCGCTCCTTTGGATGACCCGTGCGCCATTGGAACTTGGAAACGTGACGATTCCCGGATGGTCGGTGCTTTTTCCCGAGCCACGGTTCGTCACCGATGGCGTGGTGGCCATTGCCATTGGGCTGCTGCTGTTCATGCTTCCCAGCGGGGATGGGGCGGGGGGACGCCTCCTCACCGCCGGTGCGTTTCGCGACCTGCCGTGGGGAATCGTGCTGCTGTTTGGGGGTGGTTTTGCGCTGGCTGCGGGATTCCGGGAATCCGGGCTTTCAAACTGGGTCGCCGCCCAATCCGCCGCCCTGGAGGGCACACATCCCCTCCTGGTAATCGGATCCACCTGTCTATCAACGACCTTCCTGACCGAGGTGACATCGAACACCGCAACGGCGAATATCCTCCTCCCGATTCTTGCAGCAAATGCGGAGGCAATGAATATACATCCACTGACGCTGATGATCCCCGGCGCCCTGTCATGCTCGATGGCATTCATGCTTCCCGTGGCAACACCACCGAATGCCATCGTCTTCGCGAGCGAGCGGATACGCGTCTCCCAAATGGCGATTGCCGGCCTGGTTATGAACCTGGTCGGCGCCATCGTCATTACATTGGGATGCTGGTTGTTGGTGGAACGGCTTTTTGTCCCCTGATGGGGAAGGGATGAATTTCCCTCCAACGACCGGGGAGGTTACTCCTCCTCGTCGTCGTCGATGTCCTCGTCATCACCGAAAACGATATCGGCAAAATCCTCGGGATCCTCGAACCATGCCGTGTCGTCGCCTTCCTCGAAAGCGGGGACAAGAATCCCGCTCGAAGTTTCCGAGGCAATCACGTAGGCCAGGGCGTAGGCGGACTCCTCACCGGCGGGTGTGTCCTCGAAGGTAATGAGGATATCACGGGAGTTGTGATTGAGGTCCGCATCGAGGGATGCGTCCTGGGTCAGCAGTTCATCGACAAGGTGCTGAACCGGTTCCTCGCGATCGAGGCGCGGCGTGACCTCCACCAAAGCGGTGGGATTGCCTTCCTCCTCCTCCCAGTCGGGAAGATTGACCCAGATGGTGGAACTGGCGATCTCACCACCGGAACGCTCGACATCCTCAAGGGGAATGCGCTCCCCGTCCTTGTACAGACAGCAATCAACCGCCAGTGACCCGTGAAGCAGGTCGGAAATCTCCGCCACGGTAAGCCCGGTGGCGTCCTTCTGGAAAATCATGATGGCAGGCATGGCTGTCACTCCATTGGAGCTGTGAATTGGGATAACGTCTCACCCATGGGTAGATGGTGGAGTTGACGGCGGGGGGAAGTCAACCCAACCGCGCCACTTGGCAGGAGTTTGATGGTCAACACGGTGAATCGGGATTTTATTCCCCACCGCACCCGGACCGTGGGTGACTGAATCGAAAGGGCTTGGCGATCAGCAGCGGATGCATTCCCGCCGGTGAAGCGATCAATAAAGAGTCCACGATTTTCCGACATCGGTCATGGAGTCCCTGAAGATGGAGACCGTGGTCCCCCCCGGTGTGACGGGGACCGCCGGGATCGTAAAGACGCCGCCGGCGGGCACGGTAAGCGTCCCTGTGGACTTTCTGTCATCGCTTATCCCCGGGGGTGACATTGTATAGACAAGGACCTCGCCCGGTTCAGGGGTGAAATGCTGGAGCCTCCGCGGGGTGACATCCACAATGAGGGATTCCGCCTCCATGCCCGCCTCCGGGGCGACCGCATGGAGCGTCACCTGCCATCCCTCCTCCACATCCACCACGTTCCCGGTGAAGGGGTCGCCCATCCATGGTTGGGACCAAAGGATGTTCCGGTGAAAGTGATTTGTCCCATCCTGGGAAATGGGCGGCGTCGGGTTTCCTGAATTGTCGGTGAAGGCGGGGATGCTCATGTCCCGGCGTATGGACGGGCAGTGAAAGAGTACAAACTCGCAATCGGGATCGCCAGAAGGACTTCCTGCCTGGGGACCGAAGGCCGGTGAGACACCCGCAAAACCACCCCAAATGTGGATGATGGGTTGGGTGGCCGCGGTGAAGGGAATCCGTGCGGCCTCCAGCGCGGCGTAATAGGGAAGGGGCTGGTTGTCCCACGAGACAACACAATCCAGTTTCCCGTGATCCAGCATGATCAATGGATGGTCGAAATCCCCCATCGGACCCGACAACAGCGTGGGAAAATCGAACCAGCCCCAGGTGGGGGTTCCGTTGTATATCTCCAGGTGGGAGGCCATTTCCGGGCCGTCGGCACCAAGCCACGGCGACCTGACCTCGATGGGAAGCTGGTCGTTCCGGTTGCCAAAGAAGTGGGTGAACATATTGTCCACCAGCGGATCCAGAACGGGGCAGGCGGGGCCGGGTTGATTGTTGACCAGGGGGTTGGTCACCGGTTGTGCCCCGTACGATGCCGCAAGCATGTGGCCATGGCGATGGGCCATGGCAATGGATGCCGTACCCCCCATGGAATAACCGCTCGTAAGAACCTGTTCGGTGTCTATATTGTAGTACGGATCACCCATGACATCATGGATCGCGCGAAGGACCTGCTGCTCCATGTAGTTGACAATCGGCCCGGTTTGCGGGACGGGACCGTCCGCCACGTAGTCGTGGGTGGCGCTCCATCCAAACCAAAAGCAGCTGACGGGGTCGTCGACGGTGAGGGAGAAGACATTCCAGGCGATTTCGTCGCGAAGGGTCGCCCGGTCGTTGGCCCCATGGAAAAGCACCAGCAGGGGATGGGGCGTCGTCCCATCGTAACCCATCGGGTCGATAACTGTATAGATGAAGGCATATCCCACCGGGCGACGGTCCTGGTCGAAGTAGGAGTATGCCGTGGGGTTCCAGCTGTCGAGATCCATGTATTGCAGCCAGGCCCGCCCCGCGCCGTTGCCCTCCCCTGCGGGAATCGAGGCGATCTGGATGGGCCTGGGAGGATCAGCGGTTTCGCCGATGGGTCCGGCAATTGCCCCGGGGCCTGACGGGGGGCGCTCGGAGCCATCCCCTTCAACCACGGTGATCACGTACCAGGCGCTTGCCTCCTCCTTCGGCGTCCAGACAAGGAGCCCCTGATTGTCCTCCAGCTCCTCACCCCCGTCCCGGATATCATCGACGAGGAAGTTCGTGATCAGGGGCTCGTAAAACTGCTGGCGGCGCTCCTGAAGAGCATGGCTGGATCCAGGTGCGACGTCGTGGACGACCTTCGCAGGATCGAGGTTCCCGGCATCGGGGGGGGATGTATATCGATAGACACGATATTTTTCGCCGGTAATGGACTCATCCTCGCCCCAGACGAGGAAGGTCTGGCCATCACGATGGAAGGCCCGCTCGAAACCGACCGACAGCGCTGCGACAGGGAATGCCAGCACAACGAGTAGCGCCAATGGCACCGCCGACTTCCAGTTGTGACGTGGCATGATCCCCGATTCCTGTCAGGTGGTGGGCTGCATATAGACAGCCAGCTTTGCATCGCGCTTTTCAAGGGAGGGAAGGATCGGCGTGGCGATGACCCTCCAGGAGTTCCCATTAACCTGCACTGCAAACTCGATGGGTTCCCGTTCCTCAAGACAGCGGATCCAGTGCTTTTCCAACTGTTCCACGCATTCGCAGGGGAGGAAGTCGAGGCAGCGGCGATGCACCAGTTCCCTTGCGGGGTAGCCAAAAAACTCAACGGCCTTTGAATTGACCGCCAGGAAACAGCCATCCCAGTCGAGAAGCATGGCGATATCTGGCGAGGCATCGAGGAGGGTCCTCGTCGTGTCCTCGCTGTACTTCAGTTCGTTTTGAATTTCCAGCCGCATGCGGGTTGCCGCGATGACATTGGCGGCAATCCAAAGGGCATTGAGCACCTGGGGGGACCAATCCACCGTTCCCCTGCTGTCTGAAATGCCGATGAAACCATCCCACTCCTTGTCGAGGTAGATGGGAATGGCGCAATAGGACTTGGACTGGAAGAGTTTCATGTACTCCAGTTCAATCTTGTCGGCGTCCTTGATGTTCCTTGTGTAGACAGCGCGGTTGCACATTGCCTTGAAGAGCCCCCGCATGCCTGCCTCAAGATAGGGAACCTGCAGCGGCATTCCGTGGGAGGCCAACGGCTCGACCCTGCCGGAGTTCCACTCCGCGACGAGGTTCATCATCGGTTCCCCCTCGCTGCCGGCAATATTCTCAAAGACAAAGGCACGGTCGGCATCGGCGGCCTTTCCGATGCGCAGGAGTATTTCACTCAGGTCGGTCTGCCAGTCCGTGGGCTCGGTGAATCGGGCCGCTGCATAGGCCACCGCCTCGATGATGTCACCGCGCTTTTTCCGTTCCTCCTCCCGAAGGTGCTGGTCGGTGACATCCTCCATCATGGCGAGGAAAAACCGCTGTTCCCCGTCCGCGTCGATGATGGGCGAGATGCAGGTGTGGACCCAAAAGAGCGAGCCATCACTGCGCTTGTTTTCGAGGTCGCCGCTCCATTGGCCACCGGCAAGGATCGTTTCCCACAAGTCCGTATAGACAGCCGGCTCGATCGTTCCCGACTTGAACAGGCTCGGTGTTCTGCCCTGGATTTCACTGATGCGGTATCCATGTTTTTTGAGGAACAGGGGATTGGCATAATCGATCCTGCCCTGAATGTCGGTCACAAGGATCATCGCCGGGCTTTGGTCGAAAGCCCTCCAAAGCTGTGTCTGGAGTTCCTCCTCACGGACCCGCTGGACGGCACTTCCGCATTCGGCGGCAATCGCGGCCAGCCGCGCCACGTCCGCCTCGCCAAAATGATTCGGTGTATAGCTTTGGATCGACATGGAGCCGATCTTTCGCCCGTTGTGAAAGATGGGGCAGAAAAGAAGGGATCGACTCATGCGGTGGCGGTCACCAAAGGGATCGAATTCCGACTCGTTTACAGGGGCATCACGGTTGATCAGGAGGGGTTCATCACGAAGGACAATGTCATAGAGGGGATCAATGGGAACCTCCTGTGGTTCGCCTTCCCCCTCGGGCGTGTCCTCGCCATAGATTGGACGAAGGGCCCGCTCTTCCAGAGTGTAGTGACTCAGGAAAAAAGCGTCGTGCCCAAATTCCCTCCGAAGATATTCACTGAGGACATGACCAAGTGCCCTCCTTGAAACGACATTTTTCAGCGCGTCGCCAAGAGACATTATTCAATTGCCCTGGTTTGGTTTGGCTTCATTGACCATGCATATCTTCCCGTTCATTTTCATTGTATTGTTTGTGTTTATTAAAAAACGGAGGGCGGATATCGTGATTCCCCCGTCATCGATTATGGCAGGATAATTGGGCATCGCCATTCAGTAGGGCAAAGGGAATTGTACCAATCAGAGGTAAGGGGCAGGTACATGGTACCCCCCACGGGAGCCGGGATTCTTTTTCCTTAAAAGTTCTTTTTGGCTTTTTTGCTCTTGGCTCGGCGACCGGACAGTCTGGCAAGCGCGGGTTGTGCGTTTGGGGCACGAACCAGCGCGATGCGGTCAAGCGCTGGCTGCGGGGAGTTTGTTCCCCCCCGCGGGGGGGAACAAAAATAAAGAGAGCGACGGGAGGGGCTTCCAAGTGATCGTTGAACTCGCCAAAGCCAACGGCCCACTCAGAGAGGCAATCCTCCCATCGCTCCCACCTACGCTCGACTTGCTGCCGGCACGGATCAATCCATGAAAT
>JAFIGB010000024.1 GCA_020831705.1 Candidatus Sumerlaeia bacterium
CAACCAACCGATACACCGCATCACGGATGAACAAAGGGAACAACATTCCAACGGTGGCGAGGAACCCCCAGCCAGCTCCAAGCCGATGGAGGACGTAGAGAACGGCAGTTGAGCGAATCAACACCGTTCCATCACGACGGAGAACAACAAGGGTGTCGGGAATCTTGTCCATCTCGGTTTGGGTGAATCTAGCCTGAAAAGTTTCCCCACCGAGGGGAGCATAATGGAAGTTTCGATATTTATCGCGGGGGATCAGAAACCGGACGAGTCCGGCGCACATCGGGCAATTGCCGTCGTAAAAGATGATGTCAGCCATACGAGTTTCGCTTGGTGGCGCTCAATTAGAGTGTTTCCCCCGCACCACTCTTCATCTATATGATGGCGCAAAAATCGGTCCGTGTCAAGCCACCCCGCGATCAAGTGCCCCGCGGCGACCTCGTCACGCCATGACAATCTCGCCGCATTTCTCCCGTATTGCATCACCAACAGCCTCCATCAACCGCCCAGTAATGGGGCCAACCCTGCCATTGGAGATCGGGTTGTCATCAAGGGTTGTCACGGGAAGAACATTCAATGTCGTGGAAGTGATGAACATCTCCTCCGCCTCCCGAGCCTGGTCGAGGGGAATAAATTCCTCATGAACACCAATTCCAGCACGCCTGGCGAGTTCCATCACCAGCGCCCGCTTGCATCCGCCGAGGATTCTTCCGTTCGCCGGATGGGTGAAGATGTTCCCGTCCCGCACAATATAGCAATTTGCCGCCGACGTTTCCGTGATCACCCCGTCCTCGAGAACGTAAAGAGAATCAAAGGCGCCCACATCAAGGGCGGCCTGCTTGGCGAGCACATTGGGAAGCAGGGAGGTCGATTTGATCCAGCATCTTGCCCAGCGTTCCTCGGGTTGGGTGATCAGGTGGACACCCTCCCTGTAATTCTTCGTCACGACGGGGGGAAGTTCCCGGGCAAACCAATACTCGGTCGGGGTTGGTGCCTTGGGAAGCGGGTGCGAGCGTCGACTACTTCCACGGGTAAGCTGGCCATATATCATGGCCCGGGAAACACCCAGGCGAGTGACCAGGTCGTGGATCACCTGGCGACGAACGTCCGTGGTATGGGGGGATTCCAATCGAATCCCATCAGCACTTCTTATCATGCGCTCAAGGTGTTCATCGAGAATAAAGGGGACTCCGTTGTAGGCGGCAATGACCTCGTAGACACCATCTGCGAAAAGGAGTCCACGATCCTCCAGGGAGACGTTCCCTTCGGAAAGGGGCATGTATTTCCCATTGAGCCAAACTGTTTCCAAGGTGCGTTTCCCTCATGTTAAATAGAGTCTCCACACCGTCAGGCGCGGAATTAACACGTTTTGCCTGACCACCCCTTGTGGCAATGATTAGTTCCGCGAGGACGCCAGAGAGGGGGTGTTTTTGGAGCGTGGGAACTCAGGATCGGTCGCTGCGTAATACTCAACGATGCCATCATACATGATTTGAGCCCACTTTTGCTGGAAGCTGGCGCTGAACAACATGCGCACTTCCTCCGGATGGGTCATGAATCCGAGTTCCACCAGGATGGAGGGCATGTCGTAGATTTCAAGGACACGGAAGCGCGCCTTGTCGATTCCACGGTCATTGTTGCGAAGGTAGGGATCACGAATGGCAACCTGATGAACATACCGCGCCACGCGCCGGGACTCCACCGCCTGCGTGTTAAGGGCGTCGCGCATCATGGAGGTCAAAATCTGGTTGTTGCCCTGGTTGATGCGGGCAAGGGGGTCCTCGTTTTCCATGCGCTCCATGGCCCGCCTTGCGGCACTGGTGTTTGCCGTTGGGTTCCATGTCCAGATCTCAAAACCGCGGGCACGCTGCTGGGCAGCACGTCCATCCACTGCATTGGCATGAATCGAAACAAAAAGATCGCCATTGAGTCGCGATGCAATCTGGGTGCGCTCCGCAAGACCAACATAGACATCCTGGCGCCGGGTCAGGAAGACCTCGAATCTTGGGTCCGCCTTTAGGAGACGCTCCAACCGTTCAGCAACGGGAAGGGCGACTTCCTTCTCGTAAACCGTTCGCCCATTCAACCGACCCACACCACCGCCGTGATGGCCACCGTGGCCCGGATCGACGATAATGCGGCGACTCCACCCCCCCGGCCGACCGGGGTTTGAAACAATCGGTGTCGCCCTGGGTTGGTTGCTGGATGATTCACTGGCAGAATCACTGGCGGAGACGGCCTCCTCGTCCCGGTAAATATCGACAACAATCCGGAAGGGATTCTCGAGGGTTTGGTCCTTGGTCGTCACCGGGTTGATGGTGCGCAGGTTCATTCGGAAGGACTTGGTCACTTCCTCGTAGCGAACTGCGTGGGCGGAGACAAACGAGCGGGAGGAGTTCAACTGAACGGTGGAAACTCCGGAGCTGACCCCACTGATTTCGACCTGGATCATCTCGTGCTGCTGGGAATAATTACGCACCCGGTAGTTCACGGCGCGATCGAGTTCGATCACCGCCCGGGTATAATCCCCATGGTGATGAACCCTGATTTCCTTGATTTCCGCCTGAGAGAAGGCAAGCTGGACGGCCATCAACAGGGGCAGAATGAGGAGGGACCGGAGCGACTTGAAAGAAAACGGAGTCATTGATTTGGCGCCAATAAGAAGGGCTTTAAAACGTCCCCTTGGACGGTCAACCACGGGTTAACGATGGGGGTGCAAGAATGTCAAGATCGAAACTGCAAGAAAAGTGTGAGTAGATGAGGATTTAATGTCCCTGCAGGGAGGGAAAAGGGCATCGGTTTTCCCCATCTTTTGATGGATTTGTGGTAAATTACAGGACCCATTGGGGTTGACACCTTTGGCCCCTGTCGTGGTTTGCTGAGTC
>JAFIGB010000027.1 GCA_020831705.1 Candidatus Sumerlaeia bacterium
CTCCGAATTGGATGGCGGGCCATAAGGCACACCCCCCACACCGGCATCGACTTCGCCTTCTCCATGACCGAGTCCGACAATCAATACCACACGGCGATTTACGTTCGGGGAAACAACATCCTCGGTGTGGCAAATGACCCTGCTGATGGTGTGATTTCAGGGGGCTTGATGATCGAACCGCCCCGCCGCGAGGACGGTCAGGAGCCGATTCTTCAGGGCAAGGCGGAGGAACTCCGGGAGCTTTACCTTGGCTCCGTTGCTTCCGATGAGGAAGTGGGTCTCAAGCTTGAGGCGCCATCCCGCCCCATCCATGCGGGCGAGGAATTCCTCGTCCACATCGCCCTTAACAATCCATACGGTGCGCTCATCGATGCGGTAAGCCTCTTCATCAAATACGACCCCCAGGTGCTTCAGGCTGTGGATCAGGATCGTTTCAATTGGATTCGCCGCGGCATCAATATACACGACGGTCCCTACCATCATTCCTTCCCCTGGGACATGCACCGAACCAATCTTGTCCGAAATGACAGGGGAATTATCACCTATCAAAAGGGGTTGAGCAACGGTGGCGCCCTTCCTTCCGAGCGATTTGCGACGATCCGTTTCCGGGCCATCGCCCCGGCGATGGAAACCGCTGTCTATTTCATTCCCGGTCGCCAGCGTGATCTTTACCACACATCGGTGCGCTACTTTGGATTCGAGCGGATGAACCTGACCCCGAAATACTCAAAGCCGGTTGTCTTTCTGGAGGTTCTTCCCTCCAAGGAGCCACTTGAGGACATCGCCCCCGACACACCCGCTGTCGAGTTCGTTGGCCCAGGCGCCATCGACGCTGCCGAAGAGGACTCCAGCGCGATCCGTCCCCTGCTGATCAAGCGGAACTGATGACGCATTTGTGCAGGAGCAGTTCTCAATGTGGTAGGCCCGGGAACAAAGCTGACCACGAAACCCCGCCAAATACCCGAAAAAAACCGGGTTGAAAAAAGGCAGCTATACACCGGCTGCCCGGATCAGAAATGACGGCTCCAGCGGCTTTGCATGTCCACCAACGAGTGTGTGATCGTTATTGGCGTGACGGTGCTGGAGGGGTTTGTGACATCGTATCTATACAATTGAAACAGGTTCGATGCTGGCTGAAGGTCCAGCAGGAGGAAGTGGCGCCCGTCGGGTGAGGAGGCAACACCGTCCCCACCGGAACTGACCAATTGATTGTAGGTTCCCGACGCCCCCTCCCATTCGATGATCTCGCCGCCATCGGTCACATAGATGACCCGGTTGCCAAGGACGGCGATGTCGGCGACGTCCCCGAAGTCATCCACGAGGACACCGCTGATTGGTTGAAGGGCGTTATAGCCAAATAGACGGCCATTGCTGGTAATGACGAAAAGGTTGGTGTCGTCCCAGGCGATGCGGAATGCGTCGGGGCGGATGAGCAGGGGGGAGGCCGCGCCACTGATTCGTGCCATCAACTGGCCACCGGTTTCGATATAGACAGCGGTGTAGGTGACGTCGGTGTCGGGGCGGCCGCCGGAAGTTGTCCAGGCGACGGTCTCAAGAATTTCCACCGGGTAATCAGCATCGAGAGGATCCCCCGATCCATCCGCGGAAAGAAGATCGATGAAGACCCTCATGTCATCCGGGAAGTCGAGCAGGTTCCTGTCAAAGTAGGCGCGGCGAACACCTTCCCTCTCCCCGTCGCGGACGGCGATGTGGCTCACCACGGTCTGGGATAGGTGCGCAAAGTTCCCGGAGTGGACCCGGATTCGAAGCTCGGGAGCCTGCCCGACGGGCCCCTCAGGGTAGTTATACCGAACCTGAAAAACCAACTGATCCCCCAGATCCCCCGATCCATTGGAGACATTCTCCAGTATTGGCCCCTCGATCCATCCAAAGGAATTCGCCGGGTTCGCCGTTCCCGGCATCATTGTGATGCGATTGTCGCCATGGGAGACACGAATGGGATCGAAGTCGCCAATGGCGGGCGAATCCAGATTCCATTCCTCCAGGGGGATGTCCCAGAATTCAAAGTTTTTGGTGACCACCGGAAATTTCGAGGCTTCCGCAGGATTGTGAAGGCGGGGCTTGATCTCCACGGCAGTCCTGTCGGGGCTGGAGAAAACAAACCCGCTCGCCGGGAGTGAAAGGGGGAGGAGAAGGAATGCAGCTGCGGGGGAAAGGAGATGCTTCATCTGGGGGACTCCCTGTATAGACAGTCGGCTGTTACATCATTCCGATGCGGCAGGAGAGGAGGGTATTTACGGCGGTGATGAAGTCTCGCCAGCCGATTTTCTTTCCCTCCTCGAAGGTGCGTGCGAAGAAGGTGACGGGAACCTCGTGGATGCGTTCCCCACGAATGAGCACCTTCGCGGTGATCTCCGGGCAAAACTCGAAGCGTTCGCACTTGAGGGGGATGCTTTTCAGCAATTTCGCCTCGAAGGCCTTGTAGGCGGTGGCCTCGTCGGTGAGGATCTGCTGATAGAGAATCATCACCATCCAGGCGAGCAGGCGGTTGGCGACGTAATTGGGCAGGCGCATTCCCGTGGGGCGGCGACCCAGAAAACGCGATCCGTACGACACCCGGCAGCGCTTGTCGATGATGGGCTGGATGACCGAGGGAATCTCCCTGGGGTCATATTCCATGTCGGCGTCCTGAACGATGATAATGTCGCCGGTGGCGCGTTTGAAGCCACTCCGAAGGGCGGCTCCCTTTCCGCGATTGCGCTTGTGAAAGACGAGCTTGGTGTTGGGCTGGTCGGCCTGGGTTTCCTTCAGCCACTCGCGGGTACCGTCCGTGGAGCAGTCGTCGACAAGAATCAATTCCAGTTCCAGTGGGAAGGGGACACCCCTGATCTTCTCCAATACCGTTGGGAGAAGATTGATTTCATTGAAGATGGGTATGACAACTGAGAGCTTTTCCAATATCGTCCCCCGGGGAAATCGACGGTCACACAGACGCCAAAACAATCCCGCGCAACCTCCCGGTGTGCAACCATGGAATGGAGGAGGTTGGCGGTCGATTCTTGAACTATTTCCCTTTCGCGGCGGCAATGGTTCGGATATTGTTCCCTCCAATAAATGCGCAGTACAATCGGGAGACCCATGGAATTACACTATTTCTTCGCCCCCACCCCCCGTCAGGTCATCGAAAAGTGTGCAGACAGACTTCACGAACTGGTCACCAGCGCCGGGGACCCGTTTTATCGTCCCCGTGTTGTGGTGCCCCATCTGCAGGCCGCCTCGTCCCTCCGGCAGGTCTATACAGGCTGCCACGGAATTGCGATGAACATGGAAATTGGATTCCTGGAGGAGGCGCTTTGGGATCTGTTTCATGAGGCAGCGGATGGATCGGGGGGGCAGCGACGCCTCACCCGGGGAATGCTCCAGGGCGCCGTGTTGCATCTCCTCCATCAGGAGGTCAATTCCCGCAGATGCCCGAAGCCGCTCGCCGACTACCTCGCCGAAAGTGACCGGGAATCGCCTGTCTATTCGAAGAAGCTTTGGCAGCTCTCAAACAGACTGGCCTTCCTCTTCCTTGAGTATACCTACCAACTCCCCGACGTGACCCGTGGCTGGGCGGAGGGGAAACTGCCCGGTGGTGATGCCGTGGATGCCTGGCAGGCGGCGCTCTATCATCGAGCCCTTGGTGCCAACGGAATTGTCCACGAGGGCGGGGAACGTTGTCACCTCCTGCCGGATTTCTCCGTACTCCGGGATCCTGCACGCCTCCCCGATTCGCTCCTCATTCTCGCCCCCGGCCCCTTGTCGCGTCTGCACCTGGGGGCGATTTCCCAACTTGCGAACCATGCCACCATTGGCGTCTATACAACCTTTGTGGGGAGCCAGCCGAAGGGGAGCAATGGGGCTGGTCGGAATTCCATTCCATCGCAAATCAGGCCCTGGCTTGTTCCGGTTGAAGCGAACTTCCGCTTGCTGGGGGAGGTGCTCCGGGATGGTGCTGCCTTCCACTTTGACCAGTTTGAGGGGACTCCCAGGTCCGTCCTTGATTCAGTGAAATGGGTGGTTGCGGGCAATGGGCCGGTGGAGGGTTTAAAGCCTGATTCCAGTCTTGAGGTCGCCGGCGCCGCGGGTGTCCTGCGCGAGGCCCAGGCGGTTCACCAGTCGATCATCCACCGCATGAAGGAGGATGATTCGCTCCTGCAAACGGATATAGCTGTCATGATTCCCACGGAGGGTGAATATGAGGCCGCGGTAAATTCGGTTTTTTCCTCGGGAAGGAGTCCCCTGCGGTTTAACCTGGTCCGGGCCAACGCCCTGCGTGAAAGTGTCTATGCACAGGGCGTGTTGGCGCTGCTGAAGCTCCTGCTGGGGGACTTCAGCCGCGCCGAAGCCTTCGCCCTGTTTCAAAATCCCTGCTTCCAGGAGGCAGCGGGATGCAGTCACGCCGACATCCCTGCATGGCTGGAGGACATCGACAGGGCGGGTATATACAGGCATGTCGATCGCGATCACCAGCACACCGACGGCCTGGAGCCAAATGGACTTTTCACCTGGGAGCAGGGCCTTCGCCGCATGCGCCTTGGCCATGTCATGGATTTGGACGAGGAGGAAATGCATGCCGAAAACATCCACCCAATTTCCCGCGAATCCCAATTCCATGTGGCGACGGTCTCCACCCTGTCCATCCTGATCGCCCGATTGGCAGCCGCCCGCAGGCTCCTCCTGGATTCCCGGCGCACCCTTCCCGAATGGGGCACGATCCTTCGCGATATCCTGAAGGCGAACCTTGCCGTTCCCGAAACACATCCGGAGGAATGGCCGATCCGAAACCGACTGGACAGGGAATTGACGACCCTGGAGGACAATCATCCCGGCAAAAAGGACACTCATCCCTTTCACGTCGTTCATTGTCTCGTGGAGGAGGCCCTCGGAACGATGCCGGTTCGCAAGGGCATACCCCTCTACGGCGGTATCACCGTCGGCACCCTTGACACCCTCCGTGGCGTTCCCTTTCGTGTGATATACATTATGGGGTTGAACGCCGGAGTTTTCCCCGCACGTCGTGTGGAGTCCTCGTTGGATATACGGGCAAGGACCGGCGATGATTGCCGAATTACGAGGACGGACCGCGATCGCCACAATTTCCTTGAGGCGATCCTTGCGGCGGGGGAGGCGCTCGTGCTGACCTATCAATCCCGCGACCTCAAGAAGGACCAGGAACTGTTCCCCTCCTCGGTGATCCTCCAGCTTATCGACCTGGTGGAAAGTGAGCTGGGCATCACCATCCCCAGGCCCGAGCTTCCATGGCATGGACACAGCCAGCGCTATCTGGATGCACCGCCCAATGGTTCCACGCTTCATGTCAATTACGACCCCCTCGACAGGGCAATTATCAATGCCCCTGTATATCCACCCCGTCCCCTTGTCGAGGAGGAAACAACGGTACCCAACCAACATCCCGATGATGTGATTTCTGTAAGCATCAATGACCTGGCCGGATTTTTGGAGGATCCACTGAGGGACTTCCTCGAACGTCAACTCGGTCTCAGGGGCCTCGACGATGCAAAGGCGGAAAAGCTCTTGGTGACGGAGCCCTTCGAATTGTCCCCGCTGCAGGAGTCGATGTTTGTTCGCCCGATCCTGAACAAGTTGATCGAATTGCCGGAGACCTCCGATTCGGATCTGGAGAAGGTGGTGCGCCGTACGGCATTCCGTCTCCTTGGTGAAAGTGCCATTCATCATGGAATTTTCCTCGAGCGCCTTGAGAGTCGAATGTGGGAATTCGTCCAGCCGCAATGTGTCTGGTTGCGTTCCTGGTTGCTGGGGCACCGACAGGATGGTTCGCGCATCACGGCGCCACTTTCCTTTGGTGACCATGGCAGGGCGGGAGGATCCATGATGGCCCAACCTCCGATTGTATATAGACACAAGGGACTCGGCAGAAACTTCGAAATTCGCGGCGCACTTCCCCTCGCCATCATCCCGGGAAGGGGAGGGGGGATCGTCGAGTTTCTTTCTCTCAAGCCGGTGAGCAAGCACAGGACCGAGCTGACACCCGCCTACTTCCCCGGCATTCTTGCGGCGATATTCCTTGCTGCATCACGCCATGAAAACGACTGGATTGACGGTGTCATTCCCGACATTTCCCGCTCCCTTCATTGGTGTCTATACCGGGAAACGAAAAAGGGCGTCGTCCACCACTTTGAATTGGCCCTGGAGCCCGGGGAGGCGCGGGAACTTGCCGATAATCTCCTTGAGGAGCTTGTCCAGGTACGCAGGCCGGATTTGCTTCCCTACGCCATCGTGGGCAGGGAGGAGTACATCCCCAATGGGGGTGGAACCCATGTGTCCTTGAGCGCGGATGATGTTGCCACCCTGGTGATGGATGACCAGACGGGATTCCGCCCATCCTGGTACCCCGGGGATTGGAGGCTTGTCGTTGATTCAGAGCCGCCAACAGATGTGGATGCCGCGCTGCACAAGCGGTTGGGGTTTTACCACCATGTGATGGGAGGTGGAAAATGAACTTTAAGGCGCTCTTGAATCCCGACGAAGTTGATCTGAATCGCGACGGTCTCATGGAGGCCTCCGCCGGTACCGGGAAGACCTATACGATTGAAAAATTGGTCTGTCGTCTTGTCGTGGAGAAAGAGGTCCCCATCGGGAATATTCTGGTGGTGACCTATACGGAAAAGGCGGCGGGGGAGATGTCGCACCGCATTCGCGAGGCCATCAGGATGGCGGCCCGGGAGAATCCGGCAAACACCCACCTGCAGACGGCGATGACGGATTTCGACACCGCTCAGATTTCCACGATCCACTCCTTTTGCTACCGCCTGATTCGCGAGTTTGCCTTCGAAATGGCGCTTCCATGGTCATTGTCCATGGTGGATGACAACGATATGCTGGAAAGCCACATTCATGATCGCATGCGTCGTCATTGGGCCGCCAGCACCACCCTCGGTGAGTATTACAGCCAGGAGCCGGAGAAGGATGTCAAGACGCTCAGGGAGACCGTTCTTAATGCTGCCCGTCTATACAGCCCCGGTGGCGGTGACCAGCTAAATCCCCCGCCGAATCAGGCAGATGACCTCGCCGGCTTCCTCGCCAACGAGACCGCCGGTGTGGAAAGTGACTGCCAGGCTGGCAAGCGCGTGAACGGGCAGGTCTCCTACAAGGACATGCTTGTCCTCCTTGCGGATGCCCTGGATGGGGGGTCATCCCTCATGCTGGAGGCGGTGCGGGAGCGCTACTCCCACGCCTTCGTGGATGAATTTCAGGATACCGATCCCGTCCAGTGGAAGATTTTCCGGACGGCCTTCCTGGAGTCGGCAAAACACCGTCTCTTTCTCGTGGGTGATCCCAAGCAGGCGATCTACGCCTTTCGCGGCGGTGATGTACATACATATATCACGGCACGGCAGGAGCTTGCCGATCATGGCGGAAAGCTCTATACGCTGGCAACAAACTGGCGCTCCGTTTCCGAAATCGTCGAGGCATTCAACCTTCTGTTCACAGGGGACGACTGGTTTCCCGCGGCCGAGGGGATCAGCTGCCATCCTGCCCAGACACCGGATGAACCGAGGAACAGGATCGTCTCCGACAAGACAGGTCGCAAGTCGGTAACGATGGTTCAGCTTGAGGATGGAAAGGTCGACCAGGCGCGGGTTGGATATGCAAGGGCAATCGCCCGGGAGATTGTGCTGCTTACCCGGACGAATGCCTTTGTGCATGAAAACTCAAAGAGACAGATGCCGTTGAATTTTGGCGACATCGCTGTCCTTGTGGACAAGCGGATCGACGCCCGTTTTCTGGAAAGAGCCTTCAGGGAGGCGGGGATTCCCAGCACCTTCTACAAGAAGCAGGGTATATACCTTTCCGACGAGGCCCGCCAGGTTTGGGCCCTCCTTCTCGGTTTGGCGGATGCCAATGAAGCGAACGGCTTTCGCAAGGCGCTTCTCAGTTCCCTCATTGATTGCCCGCCTGGAGCCATCGTTCATTGTCTGGATTGGGACGCAAGCAATCCGCGGAGACAGCTTTATATACATTGGAAGTCCCTTGCCGAGGAAAGGAACTGGCCCGGGTTTTTCCGTTCCCTTCAGGAGGACTCCGGTCTTTTGGTGCGCCTCGCCTCTGTTCCCGGGAACGAACGCCCCCTGACCAATTACCGACAAATCCTTGAGGACCTGGAGCTTCATGCAACACGGAGGAAAATGAGCCTTGTGGAATTGGCGGACTATCTGACGGGTTTGCGCCGGGAAACCGAGGAGTTGGAAGTGGACCAGACCATTCATCGCATGGAAACGGAGGATCCGAAGGTTCAGATCATGACCATCCATACGGCGAAGGGGCTGGAGTTCCCCGTGGTTTTTGTTTTTGCCGGCCTCAGTGCCAAGGCCAACAGGAGCATCCACCGCTATCATTCCGGTGATTCCGGATATGTCATTGATTTTCAGGCCGACGAATCCGCAAAGGCCCTTGGTATTCAGGATGTATATCGCGAATGGCGGCGTCTTTATTATGTTGCCGTAACCCGGGCGATATACAAAATATATCTACCCCTTTTCAAGGGAAGATCAAAGGGTCCGCTTTCGTTTCTCCTCAAGACCCCCCTGGATCGCCTTGCAGGGAGCGATCTGGCAAACACAATCGAGGCTCCCATGACTGGGGAAATTCCCTCCGTCCAGCAGGTGCCCGGTGCGCCGATTCAAAGGGGTGCCCAGCAGCCAACGCTTCCAGAGGTGACGATTCCCTCCTTTCGCCATCGCGCACGGTTCAAGACCTCCTTCAGTCGGATCAAGGGGAGTATAGACATGGCCGGCCAACCCTTCGGGGCACCCGAGGTGGGCATGGAATCCGAGGAGACCGAAAAGGCGCTGGATGAGAATTCGCCCCCCGAGGAAATCACTTCCCCTTCACTGCTTCCCCGGGGTGTCCAGACGGGCAATGTCCTGCACCATGTTTTTGAGAACATCGACTTCGGAGAATATTCGAAGCACTCCAACTGGGAGTCGTCGCTGGCTGTACCCATGGTCAGGGAGGCGATCACGGCTGCGATGGCACGGTTTGGCCTTTCGGAGCCGGACGGCGAGGCCCCCGGGAAGGGCCCCGTTTCCAGGGAAATCGCGCGAATTGTATATACAACACTGACGGTTGATCTTCCGGGGCTTGATCGCGACACCTTCAAGCTCGCCGCGGTGGCGGACCGTGTTGCCGAGGTGGATTTCACCATGGCCCTTCCCCATGTGGGTGCCGGTGTTGACATGTCCGGTTTTGTTGATCTTGTCTTTCGCACCGTGGACCCCAAGGGAGTGCCCCGCTACCACATTCTCGACTGGAAGTCCAACAGCCTCCAGCGGTACGACCGGAAGGCGCTCCATCATGCCATGACGGAGGCTGGATACGACCTCCAATGCCGGATCTATCAATTGGCACTGGATCGCTGGCTTGCCGACCGGCTCGGATCCAGGTATAGACGGGAGGCGCATCTTGGTGGCGCCTACTACCTGTTCCTGCGCGGCATGAGGGAGGGGACGACCGACGGAATATGGCATGCACCTCCTCCTTCGGAGTCCGAACTGAAGGCGATCGACAAGGAACTGGTCGGATTACTCACGAGGAGGACGGGCTGATGAGCAACCTGACCGAGTTGGATTTCCAGGTCCTCTTTGGAGACCACCCCCCGGCGCTTCAGGAGATATACACCCATGCCATGGAGCACCTGGATCTTCCTGCCCACCATCCCCACCTGATCAATGACATCATCACAATGTCGGGCTCGACGGAATGCCAGAACGATGCGGCCTTTCACGTACTCCTGATCGCCCTCCTTCGGTCCCTGGTTGAGGGAAGCGTGTGTCTATCCATGGCACCTGAAGCACTTCGCCAGTCCCTGGATTTTCTCCCGGAGGAACTTGCGAATGAATATACGGAGAGGATTCCTGCCGGGCTCCCGGGATACAGGAAGTTGGACAGGATTATCTCCGACGGCATTACCCGCCAGGCCCCCCTCATTGTTCGCGAACACCAGGGGCATTCCGTTCTGTTCTTCCAGCGTTATCATCGTGCCGAGGAACAGTTGAAAAGAATCCTCGGTGAATTCATCGAATCGCCTCCCCTCCAGGTGACAGAAAGTGACGTTCGCGCTTTCAATGTCGGAACGGAAAAGCGCGGTGACATGGAACTCGGTGACGAGCAAAAGCTGGCTGTTGCCATGGCTCTTTGCCAGCGGTTTGTTGTTGTCTCCGGCGGCCCTGGGACGGGGAAAACCACTGTTGTACTTTCCATGATTCGAGCCTTCCTTGTCCTTGGTATATCTCCCGGTGATATACGCCTGGCCGCTCCCACCGGTCGCGCCGCGAATCGGATGGCGGAATCCATCCGTGGCGGCATGAAGGGGGAAGCGGATGACCCCGCGAGCACCTTGGAGGCGTCAACAATCCACCGCCTTCTTGGCTTCAAACCCGGCATGGGTCACTTCACCCACAACCATGACAACCCCCTCCCATTGAAGGTGCTCATTCTGGACGAGGCATCCATGGTGGATATATCACTGATGGCTCGGGTGCTGGAGGCCGTCCCCCAGGGCGCCCGGGTCATCCTTCTCGGGGACCGGGATCAGCTTCCCTCCGTCGAGGCGGGTGCCATGCTTTCGGACCTTCTTTCCGCCCCCAGGGGGAGTGTCTATACAAAAGGGATGAAGTCGGCCCTTGGACTGTTTCCCGGAATGGAAGGGGAACAAAATGCGGGCGGCCCCGGTCATCCGATGGCGGACCACCTGACCATTCTGGAAAAGACCCACCGGTTTAACGAGTCCATGCGCCAGGTCTCACGCCGCATTGCCGATGGGGAAGAAGAGGTCGTGGATGTCATGCTGAAAGCCACCGACGGGCATCGCTTCATCCCCCTCCCCGAGGGACGGGAGGCAGGCTTTCGCCGGGATTTTCTCGCCAAATGGTTTGGGGATCACTTCTCAGGTGCCAGCGACGGGAGGGATGTCTATATCGATTTGGTACAAAGGGCGGTCGATGGTTATGATGATACCCTGCGATCCATCTTCCAGCTTCTTGCGGCCAACCGCGTCCTTTCGCTGACGCACTCCGGACCGGCGGGTGTATCGGCTGTCAACAGGGTCTTTCTGGAGATGCTCCGCGCCCGGCTCCCCGGGGATCTTGGGAGTGGAATCGGTTTTCCTCCGGGAACACCGATCATCAACACACGGAACGATCATGCCCGCCGTCTATACAATGGGGACACCGGAGTGGTCCTTCGTGATGGAAATGGAAACATGCGGGGGTGGTTCGAATCCCCGGGTGGGGCGGTTTCGTGGCCGCTGGAGGAACTGCCAACCATCGAACCGGCATTCGCGATGACCGTCCACAAGGCGCAGGGATCGGAATACGGCGAGGTGCTGCTTCTCCTGCCGCCCTCGGGGGAGCATCGGCTTCTTGGTCGGGAAATTGTCTATACAGGACTGACGCGCGCCCGGCGCGAGGCGGTGATCCTCGGCTCCAGGGAATCCCTTGTCACGGCGTTGCGGCGACGAATGAATCGATTCTCAACGATTCCCGGATGGCTTGCGGATCGGCAGCATCAGTAGCCGCTTGTCAGCACCCGGTCACCCTCGTTGAGGCCTGAAAGGATTTCCGCGCGGCTGTTGTTCGAGCGCCCCACGGTGATCGTACGCCGGACGGGTTGTTCCTCCACGAGGATCATGACGAAGTGCTCCCCATTGCGTGTATTGATGGCTTCGAGGGGAATCGTGAGCAGCGATTCGGTTCTTTCGAGCATGAGGCGAACACGTGCCGTCTGACCCGGTCGCAGCCGTTCATCGGTTTCCTTCAGGTCCACTTCAATTTCGAAGACCTTTTCGCCGGAAAGCTGTTCGCCAGCCGCCGTGATGCGCCCGCCCGGAGCGGTTTCGCGTTCGATGGCCATGGGGGCGATAAAGGTAATTTCGCCCGGGATGCGCAGGTTCCCAAACGACTCAAAGTAGACTTCCGCCTCCATGCCGGTTTCGATGCGAAGCATCTCGCTTTCCGGAATCTGGGTCTGGATCACCAGGCTGTTGAGGTCGGGAATGCGCCCGAGGGGTTCGTTCTCGCCCACGTTCTCACCGCTTTGGCGCTCCGTGTTCCGGCGCATCTGCCAGTTCCAACTTGTGTGGCGAAGGAACAAACCGTCGGCCGGGGCGCGAACCTGTGAGCGGTCGATTCGATCGTTGAACTCATTGATTCTCACGATCGATTCCATGCCCTGAAGGCCAATGCGCTCGATGCGGACCTCCTGGGTTTTCTCAGTGCTCAGTGTTCCTGTCACCTGGCTGCGCAGGCCTAAATCCTGGGTCAGGGTCTGGATCTGCGAGCGGCGCATGCTGCTGGTGGCATCACGGACGGAATCGTCGGATACCAGTTGGCGGCTGTGAAGATATTCGAGATCGGCAAGATTGAGGTTCACGTTTTCCAGCTGAACACGCGCCAGGTCGAGCTGGGTGTTGGCGCTGCTGACGTCCAGCATGTTGTTTCGCAGGGCGATCTGGAGCTGCTCCATGATCCCCTCCATCTCCTTCTTGGTCGACTTGAGGCTTTCAATCTGGTCTTCCAGACGCTCCTCAATGTCGCGGGTATCAAGAACGGCGACCACATCGCCTTCGGAGACAAGCGTGCCGGTATCAACGATGCTGACAAGGCGGCCGCTGAAGGGGGTGTCGACGCTCAAAACCCGTGTGGCCTCGACGACACCCAACTCCTCAACGGTAATGTCGAGGGGCACCATTTCTGCAACGGCTACCGAACTGGCGTCGTAACCAGGCCCCGAAGAGCAACCAGCCGCAACCAGCATCCCCACGGCAAGGGCCATGGAGGCGGTCATTTTGGTGGTCATTCGGATGGGAAAGTTCTGCATGGGGGCGATTCCTCCGCTCGGTCTGACTATTAACAAGGCAATTCCGGGGCCAATGATAAAAGGAACCCGCCGACCAACGCCGGCGGGTTCCCTGATTAGGTTGCTGTTCTTCAGCTGATCCGGGGGATCAGAACAGATCCGGGTTCGTCGGCTCGGCGGGTTCCGGTGTCTTGGCCAATCCCTGATCTGCAGGGCGGGACTTGATGAACGGGCCGGTGACCATTTCCTTGTAGCCCATCCCGGGGCCCACCATGGGGAACACGCAGGCATCGGGGTCGATGTTGACCTCCAGGAAGGCAGGGCCGTCGAACTCGATGAATTCCTTCAGTGTCTGGCGGACCTTGTCGATCTCGTTGACGGCAAGGCGTTTGGCGAACTTGTAGCCGTCGGCCTCGGCAGCTTTCACGAAATCCTTCGAGTGGAGGGACTTGTCGGTGCCCGAGAAGCGGTCGCCGTAGTACAGTTTCTGCCACTGGCGTACCATACCGTCCCCCTGGTTGTTGAGGAGGAGCACCTTGACCTTCGCATCGTAGGTTGTTGCGGTTTCCAACTCGCCCATGTTCATGCGGATCGAGCCGTCGCCGTCGATGTCGACCACGATCTTGTCGGGGCAGGCGATGGCGGCGCCGATGGCGGCGGGAAGGCCAAAACCCATGGTTCCCATGGAACCGGAGGTCAGCCATGTGCGCGGGTTGCGGTACTTGTAGTACTGGGCCGCCCACATTTGGTGCTGGCCCACACCGGTGGTGATGATGGCCTCGCCGTTGGTGAGATCACTGAGCTGCTCGATGACGTAATAGGGCTGAATCATGGGGCTTTCCCGGTCGTAATCGAGGGGGAAGCTTTCCTTGAGCAGCTTGATATGGTTGAGCCAGGCAGTGAAGTCCTTCTTGAAAGTCCGCCCGTATTCCATGAGCGAGCGCAGCGCCCGCCCGGCGTCGGAAACATGGGACCAGCTGACGTTCTTCACCTTGCCGACTTCGGCGGCATCAATGTCGATGTGGGCGATGTAACGTGCGTTGGGGGCAAATTCCTTCACCTTGCCGGCCACGCGGTCATCGAAACGCGATCCCACGGCGATGAGCATGTCGCAATCCTCAACGGCGTAGTTGGCGTAGGCGGTGCCGTGCATGCCCAGCATGTGGAGGCTCAGGTCGTCATGAACGTCCACCGCGCCGATGCCGAGGAGGGTCGTGGTGACGGGGATCTGATAGCGCTCGGAAAATTCGCGCAGTTCCTTCGCGGAATTGCTATTGATCACGCCGCCGCCCACGTAGAGGAGGGGGCGCTCGGATTCGGAAAGCTGGCGGAAGAACGCGGCGGCCTCGTGCTCGCTCATCTCCTCCATATCCTTGTCATGGAGGCGGGTTTCATAACCGCGGAAGAAGATCCTCCCCTGACCCTTGTACTTGCCGGTCCAGTTCTGGACGTCCTTGGGAAGGTCGATCACCACCGGGCCGGGACGGCCTGTCGTGGCGATGTGGAAGGCCGCGCGAATGGTGTCCTCGAGCTTGTCGGGGTCGCTGACGAGGAAGCAGTGCTTGGCGCAGGCGCTCATGATGTTGAGCACGGGGGCTTCCTGGAAGGCATCGGAGCCAACAGCGGCACGGGGAACCTGGCCGCAGAGCAACACGAC
>JAFIGB010000029.1 GCA_020831705.1 Candidatus Sumerlaeia bacterium
CTCGCGTATGCATTTAAAAATGCCTGAAGGTGGGGGAGTGAGACCATCCTCCCCCATTCCAACCAAGCAATAACCTCCAAGACGGGAGTTTCCACACGTTGAGCGACGAGCAGAAATCAACCGATACTCAGGACGAGCCGACAGAATCCACTCCCAAGGCCAGAAGACCGGGTTTCTTCTCGAGACTCTTTACCTCCAAGGGCATAGAAACGCCCCTTGAGGAACACCAGACCCCCACCCAGGAGGAACCGTCCTCAGAACCCGCCCCCCCTGAAGAAATCCCCGAGCAGCCGTCAGGCCCCGAAGGCTTCGACCTTCAGCCTGCATTGGAGGAGGCGGAAACCGATCCTGGAAAAAAACGGGGCGTTTTCTCCCGTTGGTTTCGGCGCAAGGAAGCACCGCCCGAGTCTCCCGATCAGGAGGCAGGGGAGGAGCAACCGCCTGCTGAGATCGAACCCGAACCACCAAAGAAAAGTTGGTTCGAGCGACTTAGGGAACGCCTTCGCCGTGGATCGGGGAGCTTCATTGCCTCCATTCGTGACGCCCTTGGCATGAGCGGCAAGCTCGATGAGGAGACCTTGGAGCAGCTGGAGGATATCCTCATCGCCGCGGACGTGGGGATGGAAACCACCATGAAGATCACCAAGCGCCTTCAGGAGCGTGCTCGCGAGGAAAAAGCAGAAGGCGCCGAACGTATCATGGAGGTCTTCAAGGAGGTCGTCACGGAAGTCTTTACCGGCAACGTAAAGCCCTTCGAACCGAAAAATCCCGAGGGCCCCTACGTCGTCCTTGTAACCGGTGTTAATGGTGTCGGGAAAACGACCACCATCGGCAAGATGGCAAAACGCTGCCGCGATGCCGGCCTCAAGACAATGTTGGTTGCCGGAGACACCTTCCGCGCCGCAGCCATCGAACAACTCGAAATCTGGGCGCAACGGACTGAAAGCGACTTCCTCAAGAGCAAGCACGGAGCCGACCCCAGCGGATTGGTCTTTGATGCCCTCAAGACCGCCAAATCCCGGAATATAGACGTCGTCTTCGTCGACACCGCCGGACGGCTGCAGACCAAGTCGAGCCTCATGGAGGAACTCGGCAAGATTCATCGTGTCTGTGATCGGGTCCAGCCCGGATCACCCCATGAAACCCTTCTCGTGCTGGACGCCACGACGGGCCAGAATGCAGTCAGTCAGGTCCAGGCATTTCAAAAGATCATTCCCCTCAGTGGTCTTGTCATGACCAAGCTTGATGGAACCGCCAAGGGTGGCATCCTGCTTTCCCTCCGTGACCAATTCAACATCCCCATCACCCTGATCGGAGTGGGGGAGGGCATCGACGATCTTCGGGATTTCGATCCGGAGCAATTCGCAGCCGCCCTCTTTGAGGAAGGCGGGACCAAGGCAAAATGAGCAACGACCCCATCGTCACCATCGCCACCTTCATGAACCACGCCCACGCCCAGATCGCCCGGATCGCCCTGGAAGGGGAGGATATTCCCTGCAATCTGGCCGATACCAATCAGGGGGCCTACATCCTGGGCATGCTCATTGGTATCAGGTTGCAGGTCTTTGAAGAGGATGCTGATAGAGCCCGCAAGGTCCTTCAGGATGCCGGGGTTTATCAGTGCGAACCCATTGATGAAGACGACCCGCAAGGCAAGGAAGGCGAGTAACGTCCCGTGCCCCCCAAGATCACCTGGTACGTCACCTCCCATGGCTTCGGCCATGCCATCCGCTCCACAACGGTGATGGAGGAAGTCTTCAGGCAGGCGCCCGAAGCACAGATTGATCTGAGAACAAAGGCCCCGGGGGAACTCTTTGCCAATCTTCCCACAAGCAACTTTAGGATAACACCCGTAAACCTTGATTGCGGAACCATCGACACGCCTGAATGGGATGTCGATAAACGGGCCACCATGTACGCCATGAGGGCGATTCAGGACTCCAGGGAAACCCTCATTGAGGAGGAAGTGGCCCATCTTGCCGCCAATCCCTCCAATGTGGTCGTATTCGACGTTCCCTGGCTCGCTCCCGTCATTGCCAGGCAGGCCAATATTCCCTCAGTGGCCATCGCCAACTTTACCTGGGACCAGATTTACCGTCCCCTCGCAAGGGATGAGGAGGAAGTCTTCGAGGTCGCCAGAATCGCTGAGGATTACCGAAAAACAACGCTGGGCCTGCGCACCCCCTTGAGCACGAACCTTCCCGCACTGATCAACCTTGTCAAAATTCCGCTGATTGCCCGCCATGCCGTCCAGGGCCGTGAAGAGACCCGCCGTGAACTGTCGCTGGGGGAGGAGCAGGTGGTTGTCCTCATTGCCCTGAACCAGGGCGCGGAAGATCTGGCGGATTCAATGTGGCCGGACCACTTCCAAACGGTTGGTTTTGTTGATCTTGGAAGGGAAAACCACAAGTGCCTTCCAAGCCACTGGCGCAGTCGCTTTCCCGATCTTGTCGCCGTTGCAGACCTGGTCCTCAGCAAGCCCGGGTATGGGATTGCCAGTGAGTGCATTGCCAACCGAACTCCCCTCATCCACCTCCCACGCACCAATTTCTCCGAGACAATCCCGCTCATCAACGATCTGGATCGAATGGGGAAGCACCTCCCGGTAAAAATGGAAGAACTCAAGTCGCCCGGATTCATGTCCCGACTCGTGCGCTGGCATGCCCGCCAGTTGGAGGAGCCATGGCCCCCTGTCGAAACCAATGGAGCCGCCGAGGCTGCCCGCCGGATCCTCCGCCTTGCCAGCCATTCCAAGGGGTAGGAAGCGGACCTCCCCTTGGCACCCCTGTTTTGCATTAAATTTATATTTAACGAACTTGGAAAGATGGGGAACCGCCACCCCCTTCTGGTTGAGCCTATTGAGGTTGGAGGTGCCTTCAGGCTATGAAGAGACAGGGAAGGTGTCTTTTTCTACCAGTCTCCATTTTTCGTGCATCATTCCTCGGTGCGACATCCAAGATTAAGCGAGGAGTATAAATGCGGTAATGATGCGACAGGATTTGGAAAGCAACCTTGCTGAGTTCCTGGCTCAACCGAGCGAGGAGAATTTCAGTCGTTTGTTCGAATCAACCAGCCCGATGGTTTATACCATCTGCCTGAGGCTGCTTCGCTCTGAGGAGGATGCGGCCGATGCCATGCAGGCGACTTATGAGCGACTTGTCCGTACCGTTCGATCGGGCGAACACATCCCTGAGGGGATCGATGGCTCGGGCTGGGTGGCACTGATGGCCCGCCGTGAAGCCGATAACCTGCGCCACAGGCGTCAACGTCGAGCAACCCGTGAGAGGGAGGCGTCCGTGATGGGTGATGCCAAAAAGGACAACCCCCGTGAGGAGCTTGCCAGTAGGGAGTTCCTGGAGATTGTTGAACGCGAATTGCAGGAGTTGCCAGAGGATCTTGCAGCAATTGTCTCGCTCCATTTGCTTCACGGCATGAGCCAGAAGGATTTGGCGGCCATGTTCGAGGTCAACCAGTCCTCAATTTCCCGTCGATTCGGGAAGGGGCTCCTGCGCCTGAGGCGCCGGTTGAAGAAGTCGGGTCTAAAAGAAAGAACATCAGTGCTTGGTGTGATGGGAACGGTGAGCTGGATTGCCCCTCCTGCCGAGGTGTCTGCGTCGATTTTGAAGGGGGGTGGAGGCCTTCATCTGGTGTCCGACGCTCCCCTGCTGGGTCTTGACCCCACCCTTGGAATTTTCGGAGGTGCTGCCATGAAGGGAAAATTGGTTCTAACAGGGGTCCTTGTGTTCACCGTGGTGCTCATCACCACCTCCTTTGTCTTTTATTTATCCGGAACCAACGATCAGGATCCCCAGGGTAATGTCTCACATTTATCCCCCCAGATGGAAACAAATCTTCCCCCGGAGGTGCCCCCACCGACGCGGAATACCACCACAAGGAATCAGGAACCAGGGACCGATACTCCCCCACCTGACATGGCTAACGACCCGGAGGGTGTTGTCGTGATGGGAAGCGTGATGGATGTGAGTA
>JAFIGB010000039.1 GCA_020831705.1 Candidatus Sumerlaeia bacterium
AGCGACCCCACCCGGTTGGATGGTATCATGCTACTGGCTTTTGCCTTCGCCTCGTTGATGCTTCCCTTTCTGATTCTCAGAACCCTGATGAATGGGACGACGGAAATGAAGGCCATCGTGAGTCTGCTCCTTCTCTTTTCCGGGGTGATGGTGATTATTTCCAGCTCCATCGAGTTCCTGGATTATTTCCCGAATAATCATGCCTACGTTCTCCCGGCGGCCGGTGTCGTGGCATTGATATACATCTTCTACATTCCGGCGATTATGGGTGGGATGGAGTGGGTGATCAATCAACTCGAGCGTATCTTTAAATGGATGCTTTCCCAAACCCCCATCATGGGTCGCTCCGAAAAATTGAGGCGGGAAAGTGTTTGGATCACGACCCTTTCCCTCGCCTTGAAGTCGGGCGTTTCGACCCATGAGGCTGTGGATTTTGCATCCCGGGTGTCCCGTCTCATAAGCCGGAAGCGGTCGGCAAAAATCATCTCCATGGCGGAGTCCGGACACCCCATCGGCTACTCCTGTCTGAAATCCCGGGGATTGCCCGAAAAGATGAGCAGCAAGCTCGTTCTATACGACGGCCGGGATAATTATGTGGAATCGCTTGGCTACCTGGCCGAGGAGATTACCTATGAAAATTATGAACGACAGGGGCGTATCGAGGCGCTTTTTGAAGTCACTGCCCTCGTGGCAATAGGCCTGATCGTTTTCTTCGCCGCGTGGGGTGTCTACTCCTTTTTTAATTCCATCGCCACAATGAAACTTTGATCAACCACCAAGGAATGAAACCATGAAAAGCATCCTGATAGCAGATCTCGAAAAACTTGCCCTGGAAATCTCCAGCCTGCACCGTGCGGGTGTACCGGTTTCCGAGGGGCTCCAGAAGCTTTCGACTGAAATGTCCTCAAGCCGATTTTCCAGGTTGGCCGAGCAGGTGGCCAAGGGCCTGGAGGAGGGAAAGTCCCTGGCGCAGGCCATGGCCAATTGCAATCCCTCCCCTCCGAAGGACTTCATTGCCCTCGTTGAATGTGCGGAGGCAGCGGGCGACTTTCATCAGGCCATTGAAATCATCGTGGAACATGCCCGGCGACATCGTATTCACCAGGCAATGGTAACCACCGCACTTATTTACCCCCTCACACTCCTCCTCTTTTGTGGAGGTATCTTCTACCTGGTCGCGACCTTTGTGCTTCCGATGTTCAGGGATATATTCGACCGCTTGGGGGCGGAACTTCCCTTCCTGACGACCATGATCATGAATGTCGGGGCGGTGTTCTCCGGCGGATTGGGCATCCTCCTCCTGCTGATTTTTGCCGCCCCCGTCCTGGCCTTCCTGTATGTACCGACCATCCGTGGTTGCATGTTCCGCCTCATGACCATCATTCCCATCTACCGGACAATCGTGGGGACCAGTGACACCGTTGTTCTTTCGCGTTTCATGGCCCTCATGCTGGAGCGAAATGTGGATCCGCCGCGAATTCTCGCCGTCGCTGCAAACGCTGTCTGGGATCCCCGCACGAGCAGGCAAATTCGCGAGATGAAGGAACGGGCGGAGCAGGGGCTCGCGATGGCTGACGCCCTTCCCGACTATATGCCGGCAACTGCCGCATGGATTTTCAAGCAGGGGGAACAACGGGGGCAGCTGATGATCGCATGCAGGAGTATTTCCGAGCTTTGCGAGGACAGGTTCAACCTGATCAACCGCCGCGTCATCGTTGCACTGGAACCATTTATCATCGTCATTGTCACGGTTGCGCTTTCCATCATGGTCATTGGGTTGTATATACCCATCTTCTCAATTCCCAAGCTGATCGGGGGCTGAACATGATCAAGTCGCGATCGAAAAAGAGGGGCATCACCCTCGTGGAAGTCCTTGTATCTGTCTCACTCATCGCCATTATTTCCGTGTGGACGATGGACATCATTGCCAATGGCCGCAGCCTGCAGGGACGTGCCCGTGACAAGGCCGATCTGGTTTCCATCGCCCGCATGGAGATGGACCAAATTCGTGTCCATGGAACGGATTGGACATCGGGAACCATTACTTTGGAACCCCGCGGGGAATGGCCTGTTGGAACGAGCGTTTCCCGGACCATCACTCCCGGGGTGGAGGGTTTCCTCCTGCTGGAGGTCGAGGCAATGCGCGACACGGCTGATGGCCCGGTAACCGCAAGCCTGCACACGCTGTTGGGAGGCCACCATGACTAGATACAAACGCGGGACCACACTCATTGAGCTCCTCATCGTGGTTGCAATTCTTGCGATCATGTCCGCTGCGCTCCTGGCCGTCGTCATTGCGCCCGTCAAGGAACAGGTTGTGACGGACCTGAAAATGGAGCAACTCGACGGGACAACCCTGTTACTGACAACCATGGTGGAGGATGCGCGTACTGCCTCCACCATCAAGGTCACAGAGTCAGGGGCAACTGTTCACCTTTTCCGGGATGAACCCATGGAATGGGGTGTTGTCTATCATCTTGATGACAGGAATGTCGTGCGGCGTTACTACCAGCCTTCACAGGAGGATGTCGCATTGCTCCTGGGTGGGGATGCGGATGCGCCGCTCGTGGCTTCCGGCACACCCATGCTGTCCATGGTTCATCGATTCGCGGTGGAGCAAACTGAAGATATTCGCTTCTGGAGGGTTGAGGTCGAGTCGCTGGTGAATCGTCTTCATGAGGATCACCGTCACGCTCGCACCATTTCCCTGCTGGTTGGAGACCACAGAAAGGGGGACGGGCAATGAGAACCACTTCTCGAAAACGGGGAGCGATGCTCTTGGGACTGGCAGCAATCATCCTTATCGGCAGTTTCCTGACCTGGGCAATCCTACAACGTTCTTTTGACGCCTATCTGGTGTCGGCAAATGCGGAGTTGCGACATCAGGCACTTGCCGCAGCCGAAGGGGGCCTTGAGTGGCTTGAGGCCGGCCATGAATTTCCCGGGAACGGTCTGGAGGTCGGTAATTGTCTTCTTCTTCTGGATCATTTGGAGAATGGCAATGCAATCATGAAGGTGCATGTTCACCGGGCAGGCGGTGCGGATGCTGTCATGGTACGAACATTTCAGATCTTCCCCGGCGGGGATGGAACTACTTGGCGATTGGAGAGACTGCCATGAAGTATCGCGCGTTCACCCTTTTGGAACTCCTGTTCGTTGTGGCAACAATCGCGATTTTGGCGGCGATTGCAGTGCCCAATTTTCTCGAGGCGCAGGTTCGCTCGAAGGTATCACGGTCCCTCAATGACATGGCGGTCATCGACGGGGCCTTGCGTGCCTACGAGGCGGATTACCGTGTCTATCCACCGAACCATCTGGAAACCCGGATGTGGATCCATGCGGCTTCCCAGGTGGAATCTGGCGGGATGGTGAGGTCTCAAGCTGCCATGGTGGAGGCCGATGAATCGGTTCGCCAGCTCTATCGGGATGGTTTGGTGCGGGTGGACCGGGCAAACCGCATCCTGAATGGTGGTTCATTCAGTAGGTGGTCTTATCGAGATGCAAACCCTGTTGTCATTTCAGGGTATGATCTTCATCGCCTTACCACGCCCATTGCGTACTTTACGGAATCGCTTGCCATGGATACCTTTGCTGATTCCCGGGGGCTGCCCCTTGGATATCTGAATTTTCAGTCGCTGGGCCGTTCGCAACGGTCGCAAAATGGGAAATTTAACGTCTATGTTTATGAACAGGGTGAGACATCTACCAGAAATGTAGCCGCCGATCCTTTTGGCGATATGGGAATGTGGGGGGATATGGAGGATTTCATGATGATGGGTGGGTTTGGGATGGGCGTGCCTGAACCCATGAGTGATGGCGATTACTATATGGTAGACCCTGAAGAGAGGGATCCCATCATGAGAAGTTATCCCGAAACAACCACGACCACGAGAACCGTGCAACTGATCTCGGATCGGTACCTTTTATATAGTTTCGGCCCTTCAGTGAATCAAAGTCGAGTTTATCAGGAAAATCTTCTTTGGGATGACATCGTCCCCTACGATCCCACCAATGGAACGGTTTCGAAGGGGTTGATTTATACAACAGGCCATGGGATCCGCCGTCATGGAGCACTTGGAGGCCATATTCGGTGACATTGGCGGGTTGAGGAAAAGTTCGTCGTTGGGCACAACAAATGACTTGCATGAATGGGGTGTGGTGTTGTTTCGAATTAGTATTCTGAGATTGGCCCCTATCGATACCGGGGCCGAGGAGCCGACCCCATGCAAGCTCCCCGTTGGACCCCACCGAAGACAGGTCTGCCATTTGGGGCACTTCTGCTTCTTGCACCGTTCCTGATTTTCGTAAATTTGCACGCATCCAGCTGGGTGATCTTTGGTCACGGGCTTCCCGAGGACGAGGATCTGGTTCGCATTGATGGAACCCTGGATCTTCCCGATGGTGTCGACCCACAGGATTACCTCGTGGTCAACGCCTTCGACGTGGCTCATCCAAACAGCTCCGGAGATTTTTCCATCGCCGTCCGTGCCTCGGGCATGACGGTCAACGGGGCCGTCCTGTTGAATGATCCCCACCAGTCAAACCCGTGGGTTGGTGTCACGACCCTGAATGAACCGGGGGATGGGGGCGGCAAGGTGGTCCGCATCTCCACCAAGGGCGATCCCCAGCTTGTCATCTCCCCACGCTCAACGGCGAAGGCGATGATTCAGGTCAGCCCGTTCGCCGTCACCCGGGATCCGCAGCGGGCGATGCTACTTGCCTCGATACTCGAGGATCTTCCCGAGTTGGATCTGCTGGAGGCGGTCATCGGTGATGTCTATATGGAGCAAGGCGACTTCGCTTCACATCCGGAGATACGCCAGGCACACCAGGCCCTGGTGGAAGCACTGGACAGGGGGATGCCTGATCTTCCGCCCCCGCTTCATGTGGATGATTCCTTCACCTCGGCACCAATTTCCAAGTCGGGTGCTCATGACAAGGCCCAGCCCCTTCGTGTGCAGTTCAACTCCCTGGATTCCACGCGCCAGGTGGAATATCGCCTTGTCGAGCATGGCTCGCTTGCTGGTGTTGATGTGATGATGATGGAGGCGGTGGAGTTCATGCCACTGGACAGCGTGGCAACGATGACCCGCCTCGATCCGGCCGATCTGTATCGCTATACTGATGAGTCCGGGAATACACAACGCATCCGCAGCACCAGGGAGGCGCTTTCGCTCCGGAATCGCCCCCATCGCCACCCAATTTTTGAGGGGGAGCAGGACAGGGATGGCCGCCAGGTCGCCGTCATTGGGGCCAAGTCCATGTTCCGCTGGTTGAACCTTGGGGAAGTGCTTGGTCAGGTGCTGAGTTCCGGTATCGAAGCCCTCCTTCCCGATGTGACGGCAGATGCCCTCCTGAAGGTTGACAGGGACAAAACCGGGATCTACGTGATTCGAGTGCATACCGGGAAAATGCACGATGGCATCATGGACACGGTGGGGGAGGGAAGTGTTGTCCTCGAGCATCATTTCGACGAGGTGATGTTTGCCCTGACCGTCAACGTCTCCATGGCCCTGCTTGACGTGATTGACATCCTTGTTGGGTTCCGTGTGGATGCCTGTAATCCCCTCCAGGCATTCCTCCCGGCCCTGGGAACAGAACTGGCCCGCCAGGCATGGAGTGCCGCCGAAACGAACCCCATATTCGTCGCCGACACCCTGACAAGCCTCTTCTCGCTGTTCATCCCCGTCATGATTGACCATTACTCGGATTGTCTCCTGCAGAATCCGGGGACCGCCCTGCTGGCTTTCGCAAAGAGCGTCCTGACGCTGGAGCAGGTCACACGGCGTATATCCGCGGTTGGAAGTATATCCGACAGGGTTGGTGCCCTCACGGGAGCGCCCGTTGGAGGCGTGGTGGGGCCCCTTGTGACCCCGATGGACACTGTCATCGTCGTCGTGGGTGATCCCTTCACCCCGGCCTTCAGTGAGGTTGAATATACAGATTGGGAAGGCAATACAGTCACGGAGTCCATGTCTTCGCTGGATGCCATGGACGATCCACCCGGGATCCTCCCGGGAAGTGTTCTGACCCTTCGAGGTTGGCGCATTCTTGATGATGGGGAGGAGCCAAGGAGATTTGTCCTGGTGGATGGTTATGGAAACGAGGCCATCGCCGAGATTGTCAACAGCGCCGTGATTGGTCCCCCCGACCAGAATTTTCCCCTGCAGGAAGTTGAATTGCAACTGCCGAAGGAATTGCTTGGCCAGCTCAGCGTTCGGGTTCAGGGCCCCACAGGGCCGACCCGTATCCAGACTCCACCGGTGGCCGAGATCGGCCACCCGGTGCTTTACCCCGCGCCGGCCCCGGTGTTCGGTCATCCCCGTTCGGGCTCGACGGTGCCAAA
>JAFIGB010000041.1 GCA_020831705.1 Candidatus Sumerlaeia bacterium
ATATGAACGGTTTCCAGGTGATTGAGAAGGGTTGTTCCCCGGTACCACGGCATGTTGACGCTTTGGTCGACAACATTGTCACCGTTGAGGGCCGAGATGGGAATGAAGGTAATGTCATCAATGCCGAGCTGGGCGGCAAAGGCACGGTATTCCTCGCGGATCTCCTCGAAACGCTTCTCGGAAAACTCCACCAGGTCCATCTTGTTGATGGTCACCACGATGTGGCGAATGCCCAGCAGGGAGACGATGAAACTGTGGCGCCGTGTCTGGGTAAGCACACCATGACGCGCGTCTATAAGAATCACCGCCAGGTTGCATGTCGAAGCACCGGTGGCCATGTTGCGGGTGTATTGCTCGTGGCCGGGCGTATCAGCGATGATGAACTTGAGCTTGTCGGTGGAAAAGTACCGGTAGGCGACATCAATGGTGATTCCCTGCTCGCGCTCGGCAGCAAGGCCGTCGACGAGGAGGGCCAGATCGATGTTCCCCTTGCCCGTTGTTCCCGAGGTCTCGCTGTCACGACGTACCGCTGCCAGCTGATCCTCGTAGATCAACTTGGTGTCGTGAAGGAGTCGGCCGATCAGGGTGCTTTTCCCGTCGTCGACACTTCCGCAGGTAATGAAGCGGAGCAGTTCCTTGCGCTCGTGCTGGGCGAGGTACTCCTCGATGTCCTTCTGGATCAAGTCTTCCTGGCGATTCATCAAAAGTACCCTTCGCGTTTCTTCTTTTCCATGGAAGCGGCCTGGTCATAATCAATGACGCGGCCCTGGCGTTCGGAGACGCGGGTAAGCAGCATCTCCTGAATAATTTCCGGAAGTGTCGTGGCGGTCGATTCGACGGCACCTGTGAGGGGGTAACACCCCAGGGTGCGGAACCGGACCATCCGCATCTTTGGCTCTTCCCCGGGAAGGAGCCGGAAACGGTCATCGTCCACCATGATCAAGGTGCCATCGCGTTCCACGATGGGGCGTTCCTTGGCAAAGTAGAGGGGAATGATCGGGATTCCCTCGAGGTGGATGTACTGCCACACGTCGAGCTCGGTCCAGTTCGAGAGGGGGAAGACACGAATCGATTCCCCTTTCTTGACCCTCGCATTGTAAAGGTTCCAGAGCTCGGGGCGCTGGTTTTTCGGATCCCATTGGTGGCGGCTGTCACGGAAGGAATAGACCCGCTCCTTGGCGCGGGATTTCTCCTCGTCGCGCCGGGCCCCACCGAAGGCGGCATCATATTTTCCCGCATTCAGGGCCTGAAGGAGCGCCTGGGTCTTCATGATGTCGGTGTAATCACCGGACCCCTGGTCGAAGGGGTTGATGTTGCGGGCAACACCATCCTGATTGATGTGCTCCAGGAGTTGCAGGTTGTTTTCCTGACAAAACTTGTCGCGAAACGTGATCATCTCGCGAAACTTCCATGTGGTGTTCACATGGAGGAGCGGAAAGGGGGGCGGGGCGGGGCAAAACGCCTTACGGGCCAGGTGAAGAAGCACCTGGGAATCCTTCCCGATGGAGTAAAGCATCACCGGGCGCTCGAATTCAGCTACCACTTCACGAATGATGTGGATCGATTCGGCCTCGAGCTGCTTGAGATGCGTCATCTTTGCGGACGTGGTCATTGGGGCTTCCTTCCACGGTTCATGCCGGCTGAAATTACCGGCACCGGCCAGGTGGCTGGTTGCTGAAACAAAGCGCACACCATGGCGGGCTGAGAGGGAAGCGATTTGCAGGCCCGGGGTCAATACCGGTCTTGGACTTTGCGTTCCAATTCTCCCATAAAACGACCTGCTATTAGGTTTTATCGGCGCTGATTCCCGCCATCCTTCCCCGATCCCGGATTCCCGGCGATCTTGCGCAACCCCCCGGCACGCAACCGCGAGGCGCCCAGTTCCTCCAATTTCCTCTTCAGGGTAAGCATTTCCGAGTCATGCTGGCGGATCATCAATGCCTGTTTGCAAAAGATCAGCGCCGATTCGGTGTCGTTTTCGTCCAGATAGGCATTCACAATGTCCTTGAAAATGGCGAAGGTCATGTCGGGAATCACATCACGGGTGGGCGAGGCAATAATCCGAAGAACATCGCCCCGGAATTTTGCCCGCTTGTCATCGTGGGCAATCACCTCAGCGCCGATTTCCACGCATTTACGTGTCTCGATGTAGATGAAGTTAAGCAGGTCAAGAGGGAGCCTGCTGCGCACCCCCATCCGCATCATTTCCACCAAAAAGCCGAAATCCCGGGGATCAATCCAGTTCCTCCGCATCAGGTTTCCGTCTGCCGCCATGTATCGATACTCAAGAAGCGCCCGGCAATGGAGGGCCCATGTCTTGTAGAGCAACTTGACGATTCGGTAAATTTTTTCGGTAAGATCCCGGTTCTTAATGTCGCGCAACCGACTCATTTCCGGAATCCGACGAGACAGAATTGCCGCCATTTCCTCACACTCATAGAGCATGTTCTCCGGGGACTTTCCTGCCGAGCGGTCAAACTCACTCGCGGCGAAAATCACATGGGTTGCCTCCCGCAGGACTTGCTCGGAGACTTCGTGGTGAAGAATATAATCCACCAGGACATGGTAGGCCTCATGAAATCGTCCCTGCTGGAGATGACGTTGCCCCGTGGCAATGGCATCCTCCGCCGTGGAAGGGTGCTCAAGGTGTCGAAGTATCTCCCGTTCCTCCTCTGTGGGCCGATGGGCCACAATCTCGGAGGTCTTGTGATTGCGGAAATTCCTGATCGGCTCCACATCACCTTTGGGCGGCTGGACCTTCGGTTGTGGATCGGGAGACGATGAGTCGGTCGACTTTGTCGGGACTGGAACAGCCTTACGGGCGAGAAGATCCCGAATATTGTCCACTCCGGCAATGGCGAGAAGACGAATTGTTTCCTGAATTTCCTTACGTTCCATGGGAACGCCCTTACCGGGAACGTCATCCGGTGTCAGTCCACTGAGAAACAGACCAAAGAATCCACGATCAGCCAGAACGCGATGGCCTGGCTCGTTAATTCCCAATTGCTCCAGAAACTGAAGACAACGGGTTTCCTCCTCCTGAGTCAGGGAACGTCTGTGCGGCATATCGCGCAACCCCTCCTGCGGATTCGTCAGACGGAACCCGCTATGGTGTCCAAGGATCAACAGAATGGAATCAAAAGTTGGACCGGTGCGTCAAGGACAGTTGGGATGAACAAGAGGGAATAACCCCGATGAAGCGCCCAATTTCTGGTATATTTAATCAACAGGTCCTTTCGAAATGACGGAAGGGGAAGGGGCACCAATATCTCCGGCGTCCCCGGGCAGGCGAATTCGGGTCATGGCGCTTGACCCGGCAGAATAATCCTTTAAGCGTACGGCAATCAAGTCCCGGGAGCCACTCGAATGCCCCTCAATCATGACCTGAACATCCACATCGCATCCATGCCGCTGGCTGATACCCACGAGCATCTTGTTGAAGAGGACTTACGGGATTCGGCGGGTCCCAATTGGCAATTACAGGACTTTTCGGTTTTTCTCGCCCTGTATCCCGACTCCGATCTGGAGTCCGCTGGAATGCCCCACCATGACATTGAACTTCTGACCCATCACGAAACTCCCGTGGATAAAAAATGGAAGATTGTGAAGCCATTTTGGGAGAAAATCCGCCTGACCGGGTACGGCGAAGTGGTACGCCGTTCCATACGTGTCCTTTTTGATGAGGATGACCTGTCGGATTCAACGTGGGAATCAATCACGGACAAGGTCCGGTCACAGATCAAGCCGGGTTGGTACACTCCCATCATCCGGGAGAAGGCGAATATTCACCACATGCAGGTTAACAGTCTGGAGCAGGGGTTGTTCACGGAAACGCTGTATCCGGAATGGATGCTTCAGGATCTCAGTTTCCTTTCACTCAGTACCTGCATCAACGTCCCCCACATTGAATCCGGCCTTGATGCCATTGGGAGGGGGATGGAAATCAGTACATTTGACTTCCTGGTGGAAGCGGTGGATCTTGTCTTCGATCTATACGGCCCAAGGGCGGTTGCCCTCAAGAATCAGGGGGCGTACAATCGTCGCCTTGATTATGAATGGGTTGATGAGGGGGATGCTGAACGATGCTTTCAAAAATACGCAGCTTCGGGATGGAAGCTGGAGGGAGCGGAAAGAAAGCCCCTCGAAGACTGGCTTTTTCACTACTGTATTAACAAGTCCATCGAATACAGTCTTCCTGTGAAGTTACACACGGGCTATTACGCCGGTGCGGGTCACATGCCCCTCCATCGCGTTGGTGCGAATCCGGGGGATTGTGCCGAGCTTTGTCTCAAGCACCCCAGGGCCAAATTTGTCTTCATGCACAGCATGTACCCCTATCAGGATGAGTTGATATCCCTGACGAAGCATTTCCCGAATGCCCATGCGGACATGTGCTGGTCCTGGATTGTCAACCCGGCTGCCACAGTGCGGTTCACGGCAGAAATCATCAAGGCAGCTCCCATCAATAAGATATTCCTCTTCGGCGGCGATCACTTTCAGGTGGAACTGATTCCCGGTCACGCGGAGATGGCTCGCCATGGTCTTGCATTGGCACTTTCCAGTCTTGTGGTTGATGGGTGGCTCTCCATGGCGGATGCGATGGATGCCGCCCATCGCCTGACCCTGGGGAATGCCCTCGAACTCTATGATGTCGATCGTTGTCGACAACGGAACATTCCCCGGAAGCGAAATCAGTCCACCAGGTGATCCCATCAGGCATCGACGGTTCGCAGCGATGTCAGGTTGCGCCATCGCTTAATGACCTTTTCCCGGCGGCTGCGAACGGCATCATGGCTGTATAGATCCTCCATCAACTGGTACAGACCCTCCTGAAGTTCCTCAACAGACATGTTGCGGGGCTGGAAGTTGACGTCAAACAGGGTGCACCGATCCCAGCGCCCCGGGTAAAGCAGCCGCCCCTCCTTTTCCAGGCGACCATAAAGCGGCGTGCCCGGAAATGGCGTCATGACAGTGATCTGCACTTCATAGAGCGGCACCTCGAAGGCGAAGTCACGGATGCGCTGAAAGCTGTCCACCGTGTCATGATCGAGACCCAGGACAAAGCAGCCATTCACCGTCACGCCATGGTCCTGGATTCGGCGAATGGCGTCCGCCATCCCCGTGACACGGCGCGCCTTGAAGTCGAACTTCTCCTCCACCCCGGTGAGGGCCTGTGAGTTGGGCGACTCGAGGCCTACGAGTAGCTGGCGACATCCCGCCGGCCTGAGACGCCGGAGCAGTTCCCTGTCATCGGCCACCGACAGGTCGGTCTCCGTGAACCACTTCAATCCATACGGTTCGAGGGCATCACAGAGCTCCCGGCCCCACCTTTTGTTGGCGAAGGTGTTATCATCGGCAAACTCCAGATAGGGCTTTTCCCGCACGGCCATCAATGCTTCCAGGTCACGAATGATACCATCCACCGGCCGCTGGCGAAAAGGACGACCCAGCATGACGGAGGAAGCACAGAAATCACAACACCACGGGCATCCACGGGAAGTCTGAATTGTGAACCTGTTATAGGGTCGGTCCGCCAACAGGTCGAAGCGGGGAACGGGGAGTTTGTCTATATCAACGGACGGAAAATTCCGTGCATTAAAGATCATTCCCCGGCGTCCTTCCTCCGCGGCACGGATCACTTCAGGCCAGGTATTTTCCCCCTCCCCCACCACCACAAAGTCAGCATGGGCGAGGGCTTCCTTCGGCATGACAGACGCATGAAGGCCACCAATGGCAACGAGAACACCGGACTCGCGAAGGCGGTCCGCCACGGCATACGCCTCCGGGGCCTGGGCGCTGAATGTATTGATGGCGACCAGATCACAGTCCACCACCGAATCAGGAAGGGCGTCGATATTCTCCACATCGTGATAGACAATATCATGATGCTCCGGTGTTACGGCGGCGAGATAGAGAAGACCCAGGCTTGGGAGCGAGGCAATTACCTTCGAGCGGGATACAAATCCGGGAAGTGTCAGTCCCAGTTCCAACAAACGGGGATCACAGGCGCGGACGCCACTCATGGCAAGGAATCCAATTTTCATGACAATACTCCTGAAAAGGCGGTCAGTGCCACCGCAATAAACAGACTGGTGACCGGGATAAAAAAGAGGTGACGGAAGACAGGCTTCCAGGCGGCGAGAAAACACACTGTCGGCATGGCCAGACCACCGATGAGAAAGAGGGGGCCGGCAACCTCTGCGGACAACGTCCCGGGATTGGGCAGAGGGCACAGGGAATACACCACATTGATGATACCCAGCGCCTCCATGGAAATATGTCCAAGGCGGACGAGTCGTCTTCGGAAGGAATCATATCCTCCCATAAATTCCTTCCGGTGAAACCCGATGCCAAGAATGGCACCGACAATAAATCCGGCAAGGACGAGAAACCACCCAAAGGTAAAATTGAGATCATGGATGGGTTGGGCAATGGCGAGCATGAGGAACATGGTCTGCCTCCTTTCTGTTTGTAAGTGATCATTTATTTACTAGCGGGTCAAGGAAAAAATCACCACCCCACCAAATCGCTCCCACAAGGCTGTTTTCATTGGGGTTAGGGAACGGATTCAGGCGTAAAAAGAGCCAAAGTGAAGGGGATTTGGTTCAATAAATCATCCTTGGGGGCGTCAAAAGGGACCATTTTCCCGGCAATGGGCCTGGGATTAAAGAGCCTGCCTTCAAGCATTGTGGTCCATGTTGCCCAGAGGGGTGACTTGCACAGCCACGTCCAATATTGGCTCCCTCGTCCACACTTCCTCGCGCCATCACAATGCGGATTCTGTATGTCTATCATATTGGACAATTGTAGTAAATGCTTTGTATATCATATTTATCCGTCCGAAGAATCCCGCTGGCGTCCTAAGGAGGATGTAGCTCACCTTCTGACAAGGAAGCAGAACCTATGAAACAGAAAATTCAAGACGCTTGGGAAGTATTGAAGGATCGAGAAGATGAGACGGCCTTTGCGGTTCTCTTTGCGGAGACCCGAGCCCTTGTCTATACCATCTGCTATCGCATCAGCATCGACGCGGAGGACACAGAGGAAGCATTTCAGGCGACCTATGCGCGGCTTTTGTCCGTGGCCGAGGATGCGGCGCAACGGATACATGTTTACGATGCCCGGGCATTCATCCAGCGGATTGCAGTTCGGGAGGCCGATGCCCTTCGAAAACGTCACTTACGCCGTTCCCAACGGGAGGTCTCCATGGAACATGTCCCCGAAGCCACCAACGGCGCCATGCCACCATGCGAAGTGGCAATCAGGAACGAGTTACGCGGGAAACTGGAGGCATACGTGGCCACACTACCGGAAAAGACCCGGCTTCCAGTGCAATTGCATTACTTCAATGGAATGACGCACGAGGAAATTGCGGTGGCGCTCAATGTACCGCGCACCACCGTGACGGACCGCATCCGGAGAGGTCTATATAGACTTCATCCCATGCTGAAGCGTGCCGGACTTGGTGACGCGGCCACGGCCTTTGGGGCCGTTGCGGGAAGCGCGACCCTTCTGGCTCCTCCGGCCAAATTATCCGCCGCCTCCCATGTCTTTGCCTCAGCGAAATTCGCGGCACCGTCGCTTCATCCAATCAATATTGCATCGGTAATGACCACACCGGGAACGCTCTCGACTTTGGGTGCATCAAAGGTGGCTGCGACGATCTGCTTACTGACCATCGCTGCCGTTCTGGTGGTGCTCAGTTTCCTGCCGGAGAATACGCCAACTGGGGAGGAATTCCTCATCGGTTCTGGTGAAACGAAGGCACCCACCGGGATGGTGGTACCTGCGGCAACAATGGAACCTTCACTCGCTCTATACACGAGTGCGGATGCCCTTGAAGAATTGACTCCCCAGGGGCGGGTAATCGCCACGAACGGGGCGGAAGAATCCGGGCCACACTTCACCGGACGAGTCGTGGAAAACGTAACGGGAATACCGATCCCTGGAGCACGGGTGGAGAAAATCCGCTTCTCCGGCAATCACGATTTCGGGAGGCCGGCCCGGATATCCGAAAGTTGCGAGACCGATGATCATGGCCGGTTCCGCATGGCCCTCAAACCGAGCAACACTCCCGAAGTCGAAATTGCTGAGGGACTACTCGCGCTTCGTGCTTTCGCCGAAGGATACGAGTCGCGGTTATACGTTTTCAACTTCCCCTCGGTTAACCCGGAGGATGAGTTGGTCATGATGCTGGGACCTGGCGCCAATATCAGCGGATATGTTCGCAATGCGGCGGGGCGTGGTATCGCCGGAGCCACACTTGGAGGTCTCCTGCTTGAAAGGCCCCGTGGAAGAGGCGCCGAAGGAACGGCTTCCGCGATTTCGGCGGATGTCACCTCCGATGCAAATGGGTTCTTCCTTCTTGCCGGAATGCAATACGACTCCGAGGTGGAGATTCCAGTACGGGCCGAGGGGTACGGGTCGTTGATCAGCGAGCCCATCAAGGCGGGAACAGAGGGTGCCGTCATCATTCTTCAGGAGGCCGATGGACGCATCTCCGGCAGTGTCCTCACCAGCGATGGACACCCAGCCTCTGATCAACAGGTCTGGCTCACACCCCTGGATGGCATCAGACTGAACGAAATGCAATCGCTCTTCACGATTCGAACCGTGATTACCAATGAAGCTGGCGAATTTGAACAGGGCTCCCTGGAACCCGGGTCCTATTATTTGCAGGTCGTGCGTGGGAATACCGAGCTTGCAAGCGAACTCCTGGAACTTGAGATGGGAGAGGAAAAGGCGGTAACGCTCACACTCCCACCACCGATAGATGTGACCGTGCGATTTGTCGAAGTGCTGACAGGTAGCCCCGTCCCCGATGTAAAGTTGTCAATAGGCCGTCAGGTAAACCAGAGCGATGCTGTCAAAAGCGATCTGAACGGAATGGCGCGTGTACGAGTGGAAAATCCACAGGGCATGGCGTATATCGCTTACTTGCCACCGCCGGGACTTGGCGGGGTGGACAAGCAGGACGGGATTAATTGCATTCACCTGCAAAATGCCCGGGACTTTGTGGAGACTCCCTTTGTCATCGAGCTTGAGCCCACCTCGGTCGTGACCGGGGTCGTTGTGGGACCCGATGGTTCGACTCCTGTTTCCGGTGCCCGGATAAGCGTCTATCGACAAACCCGCTGGGATCATTTCTCGGCAACAAGCGACCCTGTGGGGAAGTTCGAAATCACAATCAACCCTGGCGGGACGGCCAAACTGCTGGCTTCCTCCGATGCAGGGATTGGCAGTTGCGATCTTGCCTCCGATGCTTCAGCGCAACCAGTTATTGTGAAACTGGAGAAATGGGCCTCTGTTTCGGGAAGAGTCACCGATGCGGATGGAAATCCCGTTTCGGCCATTCCGCTATACGGGGTGGTTTCCAGCGAGACCCACAATGCCAGCCATGGGACACCGAATGCCATTACCAACAGTGAAGGTTACTACTATATGGAGCAACTCCCGGCGGGAACCAACAGCATTCAGGTGCAGTTCATCCGTGAGCAGGAGCTTTTGAGGAAGTACTCCCAGCCGGAGCCGATCTCCATCGAGCTTGAGCCTGGCGATTACCGCCGCAACGTCGATTTCGTCCTGTACCCCAGCTCGACCATGTCCCTGTTGGTCGTCACGGAATCGGGCGAACCCGTGGTGCGGGCGCTCATTTGGCTCAACGCCATTCGAAGCGGCGTCTTGTACGATCCAATACAATTAATCACCGATGTGGAGGGGAAGGCAGAACTGGAGGGCGTTCAGCAGGGCGACACGATCCGCGAATTGGCTGTGATGCATCCCAAGTATGACACGCAAACCTTGCAGAACATCAATGTGCAGGAGGAAGAGCTCAGGGTGACTCTCCAGAAACGCGGAGCGGTCAATTTGGTCGTGAAGGATGAGGCAGGTCATGCTGTCGGACGGATCGCCTGGAAAAGCAGCAGCGATCCCCTCGGCAAGGCAATCCATGTGGAGGCTCATTCAGGACGCTATCTATTGGAGGACCAGGCCAAGGGCACCCACGAGATCTCTGTCTCGGAGATCGATTTAAATGGTGAACTTACCGGTCGTGGAGGCAGCAAGCGGGTCCATGTCACCTCGGGCGAAACAACCGAGGCAGAGATTGTCGTCTCGGGAGGTCGCCGACTCAGTGGTGTTGTGGTGATGACGGGCGATGGGAAGGAACCCGTCGAAGGAGCCATCGTGAGCACCACCGGTGGAATCGTCGGCGGAAGCACTTCCGTAACCACCGACAGGGAAGGGGCGTTCGTCTTCGACCTGGCGAAGCCCGGTGTACATCGTCTTAACGCCGTGGCGGAGGGCTTGATGGCCGTCGATGCCACAGAGATTACGATCATACCCGGTCAGGATCCCGAACCCATTTCAATCAGGATGGCAAACGTTGGAAGGGTTCATGGCCGGATCATAGGAATCGACGGCAAGCCTGTCGAAGGAGCGCGGCTGGCCCTGGTTCGTCTGGCAGATGGACACAACATCAGGAAGAGTGCGCTTACCGACGCTGAAGGCAGATACAGCTTTGTCGCGGAATTAGCCGGGGATCATCTTCTCGAATTGCAACGAGGACCCAGAAATCCGCGGCGTAATGCAGCGATCAATATTCGCCCGGGAGAGGATTTCGAGAAGGACTTTGACTTCAGCAGCATCGTGACCCTGATGGGCAACATTTCCGTAAACGACATGCCATTCGACGCATCCAACTACCTGCACGTCTCGTTCACGCAGTTGGATGGCATTTCACAGTCGTATAACGCGGGTGCAGAACGCAGGGGCGGCGCGAAGTACGACGTTCTGTTGTGGCCCGGTATATACCGCATCGATTTTCATGATCAGCGCAGGGCGGGCAATGGCACCAAGATCGGTGAGGTGACAGTCTACAAGACACCAGCCGAACAAACACACGACATTGACATCGAACTCGTCGACGCGGGCGTGGCCCTGGTGTTTCCCACAAAGGAGGACTTTGCCCCCGGTACGGTCATCGTCGCACAACCAGCCGAGAGCGAGCAGGACATGTACCGCCACCATCAAAGAATTCAGGCAACCAAACCGGAAGTCCTCCTCCCGGCACTTCCTCCGGGGATATACACGGCAACCTTCCTGTCGCAGGATGGCAAATGGCAGGGCAGCTCCGAAGCGATTGAATTACGTCACGGTGCTGATAATGTGCTGATCATAGAGTTGCGGCGCCCAAGCCAACGTGTACCGATCGGAGAATGGAGGAGTGAGGATCTCGGCAACGACTGGCGGAGCTTTGAGTTCGCTGCAAGCCCCCATATCGAGAATCCGGGAGAGTATCTTGTTTCCTTCCTGTATCAAACAGGAATAGAAGGACTCAAGATCAGGAGCGTGACACTTCTTGAGAATGGCATCCCCATCTCCCACGAC
>JAFIGB010000054.1 GCA_020831705.1 Candidatus Sumerlaeia bacterium
CCTGGTCATTCAGCAGATTTCCTGGTGGTGGGGGGTGCTCCAGGCGATCGGGGTTGCCTACTTCATGGCGGCCTGCCTTTGTCGTGCGCCTGCCAGCATTCCCATTCGCTGGGGGATTGTCCTTGGCATTGGATTTCTCAACCTGCTGCTCACGGAGTTCTTTGCTCCCTGGACGAAGGCATTTCAGGGTATATCCGAACCGTTCGGCACCCTTTCAAATCCTGGCGGGAACTGGTTGCGCCCCCTCACGATTCATTGTCTTCCCTGGCTGTCCATCAGTTACGGTGTCATGGCGATGATCGGCGTTCTTGTTGGAGATGCGATTGTTCAGCGTGATGACCGTGTCATTATCAGGCGATGTCTGGTCGTGGCGGGAGTTTTCATGGGCCTCGGATATCTCCTGCATGCCGTCGGGTTTGCAACGGAGCGCTATACATTGGCTTTCAACAAGCCCGATGTCACGACCTCGTATGCCTTCTTCTCGGCCGGGTTTGGTGCTCTTGTTTTTCTCGGGTTTTACTTCGTGGCTGACATGCGGAAGATTCGCTGGTGGGTGCCGCCCCTTGTTGTCTTCGGGGCCAACCCGCTGCTGGCGTACTTCATGATGATCATCATGCGGCGCATCTTCCAGACCATTGGCGTGGTGGACTTCTTCAACCCGGTCGGTCCGGGGAATACCGTTGTGATGAATTGGGCCACCTGGCTGGGCGGGGGAGAACCGTCACGCCTTGCCCTTGCATTTTTCGACAAGGGTGGCTACATGGGTATGTTCTGGGGACTTGTATGGACGTTCTGCCTGTGGCTGATCATCGTCTGGTGCAACAGGAAGAATCTGTACTGGCGTTTGTAGGAAGAAGGTGGGGCGGCGTGATGTCTATTCGCTGCGTTGCCGCTGCATGAAGGGGGGAAGGGGGTCACCTTCCTCCTCCACCTGAACGGTTGTCGGTTCCATACGCGAGAGTTGGAACAGGAAGAACACATTGAACCCGAGCAACACGATTGCCACGAGGACAATGGCCGAAATGGCGCCGATGGCCTTGCTCTTGAACTTGCCGATGTCGGAGTCGATGATCGGCTTGATGCTGTTGTTCAATTCAGTGGTGACAGCGCCCCTGGCTTCCCGCTGGACGATTTCCGGGATCCTGTCATTGCAGGCCTTCTGAACAGCACGCTCGGCAATTTCAGGAAGCTTCTCATTGGCCAGCAGGGGGATGCGCTTTCGGGCTTCGACCTGGAGAACATTGATCAGTGCCTCGCTGAACTCCTCCATCTTGTCCGCAGTGGCCTTTTCGACCTTGTTGGCCACTTCCCGGGGAAGGGTGTTGTCGAGCGATTCCCTGATCCGCTCGCGCACCATGTTGGGAAGAATTGCCTCGGTTGCCCGCTTGACAGTCTTTTCCGTATTTTCCTGGAGGATCGCCTCCATCGCCTCGGTGACCTTGCGCTCGGCCATCTTCTCGACCATGGAACGGGCGACTTCCTGAACCGTCTGGCGGACGAGTTCCTGCTCCTTCTCGGCGGAAAGGGCGGTGACCCGGGCATCCACTTCCTTTTGGGCGCGCTGATCAATGATGGAAACGATCGACTGGATGGCACGTTCAACAATGATCTGGATTTTCTTCTCAACAGCCTGCTGGATTTTATGTTCCGCCAGGCTCTGCATATGGCGGTCCGCAGATTCCTCCAGATATCGCTTTGAAAGCCCCCGCAGGCGTTGTTCCTCGATGACTTCCTCGACCTTGACGAGAAGTTCGGCCGGGGAATATGGCTTGGCGATATATCCAGCAGCACCACGAAGTGACTGGCTTGCCGTCTGACGGACCTGATCCTTCGGCACGAGAAGAAGAACGGGAATCTCGTGGGTCTGTGCCTCCGTGCGAATTTGTGAGGCCACCTCCAACCCGTCCATTCCGTCGAGGGTTGTATCAACGATGATTGCCTGGAAACTGTTCAGGTCGGGATGGGAAAGCGCCGCCACACCATTGCTGGCGGTCACGACTTGGAAACCGTTCTCCTCCAGAATGTTTTTCGACATGTCTAGCACGCTGGCGGAGGAATCCACCAACAGGATTCGTTCACCTGCCATGTTGGTTACCTTCGTGGATGGTTATGGGGTGGGAGGTCATAATTAATTACCCAGCTTGAGGACGGGGCGGAGGCGCTCGTCCAGTCGGAAGTCGGGGACAAAGGTGAGCTTGCACCGCTCGGCCATGTCCTCAAGCACCTCACGGACTGCCTTGCTGGCGGACTTTTCGCCCGCTCGTTGGACCAGCATGCGGAACAAACCGTCGGCGAGTCCCACAAGTGCTTCCATCGTGTCCTCGAAGACATCAGTAACGGCATCGGTCATTTCAAAGGCGGCCAAAAATTCCTCGAGTTGGTCACTGTATAGACGGGTGCCCTTCACGGTTATCAGGTCCGCCTTCGGAAAGCTGATGAGCATTTCCATCCACAATCGGGCGCCCAGACCGGGATCGGTGCTTCCCAATTGTTCCAGCAGGCGGTTGTTGAAGGCTGTCACAAGGCCGATGGGGGTCTGAAACTTCAATTTTTCCTGGCGATCTTCGCGCCGACCACCGGTCAGTCGGGATAGGAGGCCGGAAACCCCCTTGGGTGTCACAGGAGCCAGGGCTTCGCGATTGACGTCGAGAATGTCATCATTGCCGCTGAGGCCCGGGGTCGTTGTCTTGACGATTTGGTCCTCCTTGCGGATGTATATAACGCCGCTTTGGATCAGGTCGTAAAGTGTTTGGTAAACCTCGAACCTTCCCAAACCGGCCCGGTTGATAATTGCCCGGATGGGAAACCGTCCATTGACCTGGGAAAGCACCTTCCACTGCAGGGGGCTGAACCTGTTTTGTGCCTCGCGGGATTCCGGCGGGGAAATGGCGGGAATGATCCGGTCACTGGGAAGGACACGGACGATGTTGCGCCATTCGTCCTGACGACGGGTTCCCTCCAAAAGCAGGGGATCGATGTCTATCTCGACGATCAGATCACCGAGATCCTTCTCCAGAATCTGTTCGAAGCGGAATTCCCCCTCCTCAAGGCCGAAGAGATTCCAGATCTCCTCCTCGAGTTGGATGCGCAGCACTTCGCGAATCTGGGTTTCCCGAATGAAGTCATGCTCGACCAGGAGCTGCCCGAGCTTCTTGTTTGGTTCAGCGGTGCGTTGGAGGTTGAGGACTTTGGTCAGGTCACTGCGCTTAAGGATCCCCCGGTGGATCAGGAGATCTCCGAGGCGACGTTGGCGATCGAGGG
>JAFIGB010000061.1 GCA_020831705.1 Candidatus Sumerlaeia bacterium
GTGTCGAGGAGCGGATGGTTCGCCTGTGGCTGACCATACTGCTCGGCTTCTTCTGCCTGGCGATGTACGGAGTTTCCCGCAACCGGGCGACTCCCGTCGTGGCGGTGTTGATGGCGCTGGCCGTGGCCACCGTGGCCTTCAGGCAGGATTACGGCCTGCAGGATGGCGTGACTATCCTGACCGGAGTCGCCGATCATCCATTGGCGCTTGTGGTCTTCTTGGCCTTCACCTGCTATCTGAGGGGATGGTGGACCGGCCGCGCGGGATGGTTCCTGCTCGGTGGCGTCTATACAGGCGCGGCGGTGCTTCTCAAGGCCGAGGGCGTTCTTGTACTGGCGATGGCGGTTGGAATGAACACGCTCGGGTTGATTGTCTATACACGGCGGATGTACTTCCTTCCACGGATTCTTGGAGCCCTGGGCATGGCGCTTTTCGTGGCCGCGCCGTGGTTGTTGCTCAAGGGGTCGCTGCCGAACTATTACGACGAGACCTTCGGCGAGCTTGCCCGGCCGGAGCATCTCCCCGCCATACTCGCCCGCATTCCCCTGCTTGTCGAACTGTTCTTCGAAGAGATGACGGATTGGCGCAAGTGGGGAGCGTTGTGGATTGTCTATTTCGTTGGATTGCCCGCCGGCATCGCCCTGTGGCGGCGTGGCAGGCGGATGCTCCTCGACGTGGTTGTCATTGTCTGGCTGGTTGGCTATCTGCTCGTGTATAGCATTTCACCGCTCTACCTCGGCTACCATGTGGCGACCTCGATCGGGCGATTGCTGACGCATTTCCACGCGCTGGCTTTGTTCCAGACGGGAGCATTGATTGGTGTGTGGATGCGGCTCGGTGGATTGAATGCAAGTGCCCCGGCCGGGGCGAGTGAGAAGGAGAGGACAGAGGGACAATAGCTCTGTTATGTGACACCGGGAGTGTTCCCGGGTGTGTTGCTTCTTGGCCGGTGTGACAGCGTCCTTGGCGGCCTTGGCGATACGGAACTTGAGGGCCTTCTTGGCAGGGATCTTGAATTTCGCGCCAGTGGTGGGGTTCACGCCTTCACGGGCCTGCTCTCCCAGGGGCTATCAGGTTTCCGTTTGCTGCTTCAGGATGGCGGGCGCGGCGACCCGGATGGCATCGCCAACGGGATCATCGTCGATCCCGGGGCCATGGCGACAATTCCACCCGGGGGCCGGTGGGTGCTGTGACCTGACGGAGGCAGGTTCCCCACACGCGCCGCCAAGAGAAACCACCACCAACACTCTGATGGAAACCATTGGACGCGGTCCATGAAGGTGTTGGCGACAGTTTTTTCTCTTGTCGCACGTCTCTGGAGGGTCCAGATATTCCTCAATGACAGGAATGGCGGCGCACATCCCGCCTGCCACTCCCCCCTTGACCCTTGCCCCATTGGTCTCATTGACTCCCGATAGCCTTTGGGAAGGGGCCCTATCATATCGCCATGGCAGCAAAATCACCCGTCGACTCCTTCATGGAGCACCACCAATTCACCGGCCTGACCTACGATGATGTCTCGCTGGTAACCCAGTATGCAGATTTTCAACCCTCGGAGGCGAGCCTCATCAGCCCGCTGACCCGGTCCATCAATCTCAATATCCCCATCGTTTCCGCCGCCATGGATACCGTGACCGAGTCGCAAATGGGTATCGCCATGGCCCTCAATGGCGGAATCGGCATCGTCCACAAGAACCTCGATCCGTCCACCCAGCGCACGGAAATCAAGAAGATCAAATTTTACCTCAACGGTTTCCTCATCAAGGCCCGGACCGTTTCCCCCGACATGACCCTGGCTGAAGTCGAGGAAATGAAGCGCGAGAAGGGATTCCATTTCAGCAGTTTCCCCGTTGTGGATGCCGATCGCCAGCTTTTGGGAATCATTACCGGAACCCAGATGCGGTATGCGCCGGATGTCTCGGTCAAGGTCGGGAATGTGATGGTCACCGACATGGTGACCGCCAAGCCGGGAATTTCAGTCAAGGAAGCTTATGATCTTCTTCTGCGCCACAAAATCAGCGTCCTTCCCGTTGTTGGTTCCGATGGAAAATTCGAGGGCATCTACTGCTTCAAGGATGTTGCCCGGATCATACGCGAGGAATCCCCGCTGCAATGCGTGGATGATCATTACTCCCTCCGCGCAGGAGCAGCGGTCGGTCCCTTCGATCACGAGCGAATCGAGACACTTCTGCAAACCGCCGTTGATGTTCTTGTCGTCGATACGGCCCACGGACACAGCAAGCCGGTGCTGGATATGGTGAAGTGGATCAAGTCCAAGTGGCCCGAGCAGCAGGTCGTTGCGGGGAACATTGCCACGGGCGATGCCGCGCTGGATCTCGTCAAGGCAGGCGTTGATGCCGTGAAGGTTGGCATTGGTCCCGGGTCGATCTGTACAACCCGGGTGATTGCCGGTGTTGGCGTCCCCCAACTGACAGCGGTGTATTGGTGCGCGAAGGCCCTCCGTGGGACCGGGGTGCCAATCATCGCCGATGGCGGAATTAAGACGAGTGGTGATGTGGCCAAGGCCCTGGCCGCCGGAGCCAGTACGGTTATGATGGGTGGTGTCTTTGCAGGGACCGACGAAAGCCCGGGCGAACGTGTCCTGATCGCAGGACGTCAATACATCACCTACCGGGGCATGGGTTCCCTTGGGGCGATGACCCAGCGTTATGGCTCGGCGGATCGCTATGGCCAGAAGGACGTTTCGGCCCGAAAGTTGGTACCAGAAGGCATCGAGGGGCTTGTTCCCTACGCTGGCACAGTGTCCGGCGTGCTTTCCCAGTATGCGGGGGGGCTGCGTGCGTCCCTTGGATATAACGGTTCGCCGACAATTGCTGACCTTCAGGGCCGGGCGAGGTTCGTTCGCGTCACGGAAGCGGGCAAACGCGAGGCCCATCCCCATGATATTGAACATGTGAAGGACGCCCCCAACTACCGGGTGGAGTACTGAGCACCCAGCCTTCCTGTATAGATGTAAAGACACCTTGAGGAGTGAAGCCATGGCCTTCGCCGCAGACCGTTACGAGAAGATGATCTATCGCCGTTGCGGTCGGAGCGGCCTGAAGTTGCCGGTTCTTTCCCTGGGGTACTGGCAGTCCATTGGCCGTGAGGGAAACGAGGAGCTTTGCCGCTCCATCACCCTTGCTGCCTTTGACGCTGGAATCACCCACTTTGATTTTGCCAACAATTACGGTCCGCCCCCCGGCCATGCAGAAATTGCCGCGGCGCCGGTCCTTGCAGAACTTCCCCGCGAGGAAATCATTGTCTCCACAAAGGCGGGCTACCTCATGTGGCCCGGGCCGTATGGGGAGTGGGGGAGCCGCAAGTCTCTCATGAGCAGCCTCGACCATTCCCTTAAGCGCCTCGGGATGGATTATGTGGACATCTATTACTCCCACCGCTTTGATCCCGAGACCCCGCTGGAGGAGACGCTGGGCACGCTGGAGGATGTCATCCGTCAGGGGAAGGCGCTATACGCGGGGGTGAGCAGCTACAATGCGACGCAGTTCCGCGAGGCGTGCCGGATTGTTCGTGAGAACGGATGGCACCGTATCCTCATTCACCAGCCGGTAATGAACATGCTGGTGCGTGACAATGAACGGGAACTGCTCCCGGTGGTACGCGAGGAGGGGGTGGGCGTTATTGCCTTCTGTCCCCTGGCCCAGGGTATCCTGACGGATAGTTTTCTTGACGGCGTTCCTGAGGATTCCCGGCGGGGTCTCCTTGGTGAGGAGGGGCGAAACTGGTACAACAAACTGGAGGCCGCTGGCGCATGGAGTCGTGTCCGTGCCCTCAATGACATTGCCCGCGACCGTGGCCAGACGAT
>JAFIGB010000068.1 GCA_020831705.1 Candidatus Sumerlaeia bacterium
GGACAAGAAATAGCAACAGCACCGCAATGGCGAGATGACCCTCAATCGGCCTCAACTTGTCACGGAATGACCGGCGGACCGATCCCGGCAGAAAGATGAAAAACCCGAGAAAAACAAAGAGAAGGGCAAAAAGCGGCCCCATCGGGTTCAACTTGATCGCCGTCAGAAAATCCAACCGGTAGGTCGCCATCACAGACCGGGTCATGCCACACCCGGGACACGGAATTCCGGTGGAAAGGAGAAAACTGCACCCCGGGTACATCTGATGAATATTGGTGAGGGGGAAAATTATCAACCCGGCCAAAACGGCCACCAGCGCCACAAGATGGGCGACGGGATGAAAGATCATATCGAGAATGACCGCCCCCGCCTCCTTGGTTTCCCGGGCCAGACGGGTAAAGAACCCAACCGGCTTTGGCGGTGCTTCGGGCTGGGTTGGCAGGGTTGAGTCGACGCTATCCATGGTCCCCATGGTCTTCCTCTCCGCGGGAACCACTCAAGGGGAATTTCCCCATGATCCAGCACCACAACCAATCATCTTTTACCGGGTTGGAATCGACAAACCTGATAGACATCGCGGTCGGTTCCATCCATGGGCGTGGCTTCGCGATCCCGATTTCCCGCACAACTTCCCTTTCCCCGCCCCAATTCTTGCTGATTGGATTTCCGAGGGGGTCGAAAGGCCCTCCTGATTGAACAAAGGCCGCAACAAGGACAAATATCCGATGGAAAAAATCGTCGTTAAGTCCCACTTTCACACCGGGCATCGCCAAATTGGGTACCCCGGTCACTGCCAGTACGTCCATGGGCACACATGGCGTGGGAAAATCATCGTCACTGCTGACGAGTTTCCCCGCGATGATCTGGACATGAGTTTGGACTTCGGAGACCTGAAACGTATTATGCGCTTTCTTGACCACAAGATGCTGGTCACCGAAAATGACAAGGAGTTCGCCCAGTCAAACCTCTTTGAGCCCGAAGGAGTGGTGGTGCTCAAAGGGAAGGGACCATCGGTGGAGAACGTCGCCACCTACATTTTTGATGGTGTGGTGGCGCATATCGGGGAAAAGTTCCCGGGCAAAAAGGTCCGCTACAATATCGAGGTGGAGATTCAGGAGACCGACAATAACTTCTTCTCGGTTATCAAGGAAGTCACTATTTGATCAGCGATGTGGAGCACTCCATTTGTCAATTCGGCGCACAAGCACTTGCGTCCGCCCTGCATGGAGTCTCATAATTGCTCTTCAGGGTCGCGGCCGCCCTTGACGGTTGAAGGAATTAAGCACGACCCAGCCCCAACAAAAAACCGCTCGTCCAAAGCTCCAATTGGAGTGATACGGCGGTGCCTCTCACCAAATTGAATTGGAAGGATGCCATGGCTTCAAAAGGGAAAACCAGCAAGGGCCGCGCGGCAAAGTCCGCCACCCTGCCATTGCCTGAGGACAAACTGAAGGAAGCGCATCAGAAGATGCTGCTTTGCCGGAGGTTTGAGGAAAAGACCGGGCAGCAGTACCAAATGAAGAAATTTTCCGGCTTCTGCCACCTTTACATCGGTCAGGAAGCCGTCGCCGTGGGCTCGCTCATGGCCACGGAATATGGCAAGGATTACGCCATCACCACCTACCGTGACCACGCCCACGCCCTCCTCCTCGGCATTCCGCCCGAGGAAATCATGGCGGAACTTTTCATGAAGCGCACAGGTTCCTCCAAGGGGAAGGGCGGCTCCATGCACTTCTTCAACGGCAAAACCCGCTTCCTCGGCGGCCATGGCATCGTGGGTGGACACACCCCCATCGCCACCGGTGTCGGCTTCGCCTCGAAGTACCGTGAGGAAGGCGCCGTCGTCCTCTGTTACATGGGTGATGCAGCCGTCAACCAGGGCACTTTCCACGAATCACTGAACATGGCGGGTCTTTGGGACCTTCCCGTGATTTATATCGTGGAGAACAACCTCTATGGCATGGGCACCGCCGTCACACGTTCCCACGCCCAGCCGGAACTGTGGAAGCGCACCCAGGACGCCTACAAGATTCCCGGCGTTCAGGTAAACGGGATGGATTTTCTGGAGGTCTACGAGGCCACCAAGGAAGCGGTCGACCGCGCCCGCAATGAATCCCGCCCCACCTTCATGGAAATGAAGACCTATCGCTACCGGGGCCACTCCATGTCCGATCCCGCCACCTCCTATCGTACCAAGGACGAGGTTTCGGAATGGCGCACCAAGGATCCGATCCTGCGCCTTGAGGAACAATTTCCCGACCTTTTCCCCGAGGATTACGTCAAGGACCTCGATAAGGAAATTAAGCAAAAGGTCGAGGATGCCATCAAGTTCGCCGAGGAATCAGAATTCCCGGACCGTTCCGACATCTGGACCCACGTTTATGTCGATTATCCCGGTTATCCCGGCGAGGACGAAAACCCCAACAAGTACGCCTTCCCCTACGAGGAATACCCGTAAACGGCGATCTTTCGCCCCGTGTTTGCGGCTTGCGGGCCGCGTGAAAATCGCATGCACCCCGATGAGAAAAACATCCAGCACGAGCATATAGGCAAGGATCGCACAAAAATGGCAGAAATTACCTTCCGTGAAGCACTCAACCAGGCGCTCTTCGAGGAAATGGAGCGCGACGACCAGGTGTTCCTCATGGGCGAGGAAGTTGGTCAGTACCATGGTGCCTACAAGGTCAGCCAGGGCCTCATGGACAAGTTTGGTGAGAAGCGTGTCATCGACTCACCCATTACAGAGAACAGCTTCGTTGGCCTCGGCATCGGCGCTGCCCATGTGGGCATGCGGCCGATTATCGAGCTCATGACCTTCAACTTCGGCATTCTGGCCCTCGACCAGATCATGAACCACGCCGCGAAGTTGCGTTACATGTCCGGCGGGATCTTCAAGCTTCCCATCGTGATCCGTGGACCAAACGGCGCCGGTGGCTCCCTCGCCGCCCAGCACAGCCAGGCACTGGAACAGCAATACGTCCATTGCCCCGGGCTGAAGGTGGTCATGCCGTCCACCCCGGCTGACGCCAAGGGCCTGCTCAAGGCCGCCGTCCGGGACCCGGATCCCGTCATTTTCATGGAAAGCGAAAAGCTTTACAATTTCAAGGGCGAGGTCCCCGACGACGAGGATTACGTTCTTCCCATCGGCAAGTGTGATGTGAAGGTAAAGGGGAGCGACGTGACCGTGGTGACCTACGGCCGCATGCTCACCCATGCCGTCCTTCCCGCCGTGGAACGTCTCGCTGGCGAGGATGGCATCAGCGTCGAAGTCGTCGATGTGATGACCCTTCGCCCCCTCGATCTCGACACAATCCTCGAATCGATCAAAAAGACCAACCGCATGGTGCTGGTTGAGGAAAGCTGGCCCCAGGCGAGCGTTGGTGCATGGATTTGCGAGCAGGTGTACAAGAAGGGCTTTGACCACCTCGACGCACCCATCGAACGTTGCAGCCACTTGGACGTGCCGATGCCGTATGCAAAGAATCTCGAGGATGAGGTCATCCCCAGCCCCGAATCCGTTGCCGACGCCATCCGCAAGGTTTGTTACGCCGAATAACCCCATGATTGATCGAGCAAGACGTCTGAAAGGAAACGAGTAACAATGGCCTCAGCGGTGAAACTTCTCCAACTCTCCCCCACCATGACCGAGGGAACAGTTGTCAAATGGCTGGTTAAAGAGGGCGACGAGGTGGAAAGCGGGACTCCCATCGTCGAAGTGGAGACCGATAAGGCAGTAATGGAGCAGGAATCCTTCGAAGACGGCAAGATCCTCAAGATCGTCGTCCCCGAAGGGGAAAAGGTCGCCGTGGAAACCCTACTCGCTGTTATTGGCGAGGACGGGGAGGACATCAGCGAACTCCTCGGTGGTGCCGGCAGCGGCGGTGATTCAGCTCCCAAAAAGCAGGAAAAGAAAGAGGAGAAGAAGGAATCCCCCTCCTCCTCCAAAGATAAGGAAGCACCGAAGGAAGAGAAGTCCACGGAACAGCGCTCCGGCGAGCGGATTTATGTCTCCCCCCTGGCAAAGAAGATGGCCAGGGAACATGATCTTACCCTGACGAAAATCAAGGGATCCGGTCCCAATGGCCGTATTATCCGCCGCGACATCGAGTCCGCCATCAAGCGCAAGGAAGCCGGAATGGAGGCTTCCGACACGAAGCCCATCTCCATTGCGGAAGGCTCCGCCGCCGGCGCTGCTCCGGCGCCCTCCGGCGGCGACACGATTCGTGTTTCCGGCATGCGCGCCACCATCGCCAAGCGGTTGGTGGAATCGAAGCAACTGGTTCCCCACTTCCAGATCAGCATGGATGTGCGCGGGGAGAAACTCCTCGAAGCGGTCAAGCGCGTCCGTGAAATGGGTACGGAAACCAAGGTGACCGTCTCCCACTTCCTGATCAAGGCCATGGGAAGCACCCTCATGCGCCACAAGGCCCTGCGCACCCAATGGGGTGGCGACAACCTTCATGTCATGGAAGGGGCACACATCTCCATCGCCATTGCCATCGAGGACGGTCTTCTCACCCCGGTGATGCGAAACGTGCAGTCAAAGGGTGTTGTCCAGATTGCCACGGAGCTGAAGGAATTCGCCGCCAAGGCGAAGGATCGCAAGCTCACGGGCGATGATCTTACCGGTGGTGTCCAGACACTGAGCAACCTCGGCATGTACGACGTTGATCAGTTCAACGCCATTATCAACCCGCCCGAGGCATCCATCCTCGCCGTGGGCGCCATGCAGGATCGCCCCGTTGTTGAGGACGGTCAGGTTGTTGCAGGCAAGGTGATGACGCTGACCCTGAGCGCCGACCACCGTGTTGTCGACGGTGCCGTGGCTGCGGAATACCTCCGCGACCTGCGCCGTGCCCTTGAGGATCCCATGTTGATGCTCCTCTGAGGCAGGCAATTCCCTCACTGAACGCAAAAAAATCCCCGGTTCGTAAGAGCCGGGGATTTTTTCGTGTGCTGATTGATTCGAAAGAAAAGCAGGGGTCAGATCTGGAAGTCCAGGATCCGCCCGACCACATCAACGCCGAGTTCCACGAAATCGGAATTATCCCCCACGCGGGCACGGTCGGTGGGGTTGATATTGCAATAAACCGCGGCGTTTTCGAGATGACGCCAGCGCCCCGCCCGCTCGGGTTCACCGGGAAGGACCGGGGTCGTGCACCGATTGCAGCTGACCGTCGGGTACCCCTGGGCATGGAGGGGATTGATGATCACATCCTTTTCCTCGATGTACTTTTCAAGGTCATCATTGTTCATGTTGAGCAGGGGGTGGATGCGAATCAGGTTCAATTCCGTGTCGAGGGCGAGGACGGGGATTTCCGCACGATTCCCCCCCGAACCCCGGCGCAGGCTGCTCAGAAGGGCATCATAACGCCCCATGATCTGCTTGAGGGGGGCCTTCTTGCGGAGATTGCAGCATTTCTTCTGACCCTCGGGATCAAGATAGAGAATCCCTTCGCGCAGAATCTGCTCTGCCATGGTGAATTCGGGATGAAGGGAAAGGACCTTGAGGCCATATTCCTTTTTGACCCGCTCGATGGTGTCGAGGGTCTCCCAGTAATTCACTCCCGTATCCACGAAGACGATCTCAATGTCGTCCTGAAGGCCCAGTTCGGCCACCATCTGACACAGGGCGCACCCTGCCTTTTGCATGGCGGAAAGCACACCGAGGCGCTTGCCAAACCGCGAATGGGACCACTTGATGAGCTCCAGAGAGGGAAGGCGCTCCAGGGTGGCATTGAGCTGGGTCAGGTCGTCCGGGGTGATGCGGGCAACGGAGGGATCATGATTGGTCATCGACGGATCGTGGGGGCTCCTGAGAATAAGGGCGGATCTTAGACCGCTGAAATTGCTTCCTTTACCTTCTCCTGAAGGTCGGACCAGCTGGCATTCTGTTCCTTGATAACGGTTACAAAGTCATTAAGGAGGAAAACCGAGGCAACTCCATCAAGGGCCAGAACGGCCTTGGCGGTGGGGTTGTCGGTTTCGGCGCCCCGCTTGACGGTGACCGATCCGCTCTCAATGGCCTTCCCGCGGAGGGTGAACTTCATGGCGTTTTCGTTGGGGGTTGGTTCGGCAAAAAGGACTTCAGGCATGGGTGGATGACCTCACGGAGGAATTCAATGCGGACATGGTGGGAGCATGTTCCTTGCCGGGCAAGGGGAAGGATTGTCTTTGGCGTGATTGGATTCATGAAATCGGGCGACGTGGAGTGATTTAGGGGGGGGCTGGAAGGGCTCAAACCGATTGACACGAATCCACGGGGTCTTCATAGCCTATGAAGGACAACGAGAACAGGTGGCCGGGTACCAACCAACCCGGAGGGTTCCATTGAGATTAACCGGAAAACCAAGGCAGACACCGTCCTGGTGTGCGCGCCCCGATGGGGTGTTTCGCGGTGGTGAAGGTTGTTATTGCCCCGAAAGGGTTTTTCGCGCCTCTATCGTTGCCATGCTTGCCCCGATTTTTCGGGAGATTGACCATGTTACTGAAGCACCTGTCAGACCGATACCCTCTTCTGGTCAAGAATTGATGGAGTTCCCCCTATGAGGAAGATGACCGTGTCGAAAGGCATTCGCCACGCGGCTCTTTGCGCCGCATCTCTGCTGTTGGCAGGTTCCCTGTCCCTCAGCGCCCACGCCAGCTTCACCCTCAGTGATGACTTCGGCGGCCAACCCCAGCCGTTAAGTAACGCGCGCGCGCTGGAAAATCCGCTGGGGTTTGATTATGATGGTCCTGCATTGGGAGCCGTGGAACCGGGACAGATCTCCCTGTTTACCCAGACTATTCACTCCATTCCCGCCGCAACCGTCCAGTTGTTCTCACGGAATATCGAGCATATTGACGTATACATCAGGATGCGTCATCCGAACCCGGGCGACCTTCAATTTTTCCTCAGGCACACTCGAACGCTTGATGATGTTCAAGTCGTTCATCTCAAACACTGGTTGACGGGTTGCTCGGAAAACGACTGGCCAACAACTCAGAATTTTGATCAGGATGTCTTCCTGTACTTCGATGACAATGCCGACTCTGATATTAATGGGGCCTGCGATCGAACCATTCCATCATACGCCGGGCGTTTCTTCCCAACTTCAATTATTGAATTTCCAAATTCAAATGGCCTGTCCCAAATGAATGGCAGGAGGATCGATGGAACTTTCGAGCTCATCATCCGGGATTGGAACACCAACGAGTCCACTGACAGCCGGGGCAGTGTGATAGATTGGGGGGTCGTTGTTAATGGACTTACCCAGGGTGACGTTGCCCCCCGCCAGCTTACTCCATCAACACCAAATCGTCAGGGTGGCAATGGTCTTTTGCTTGAACAGGATTACGTCATTTCTGCCTTCCACCTTCTTGGCTACAATGGGCTGGATGACAGAATTGCCAGCGGCGTCTACTACGGCGATGGGACAAGCGCTCCCAATGACAAGATCGGGCTCTTCGACAGCCTTCAGCGTTATCTCGATGTCACCAACCTTGATGGTACCCTTGACAACTTCGTCGCCTTTTTCCGAAGCAGCGGCACCGAATTCAGCCGTCTCGATACCGCCCCCGCAAACAGCTTTGGTGACGGCATTATCAGCGTGGCGGACTTTGTACAGACGGCCCGCTATGTCAGTGGCCTCGACGAGGTCGTGACCGGCACCGGTCCGCTCTCACGAAGTGAGCGCATCATTTCAGCTGTTGTCTATGACGAGGATCCCGAGGACCCCGGCAAGTTGATCCTTCGCCCCGGCCTTTTCCGTGGGGATAATCAACCGACCCGGGTTTCCGTCAGAATGCGTTCCACCAATACGGAAACCGAAGTGGGCTTTGGTCTTCAATACGATCCCGAGCTGCTTGAGCTTGTTGATGTGACGCGTGGCCCCTGCCTCCCCGAGAATGCCATTTTTCAGGTGGATCGCAATGTGGACGTTCCCGACGGGCTTGTTGGCCTGCGAGTTGGTGTCCTTCCCGATGCCCGCTTCCTTTGCCTCCCGGTACCCAGCTCAGTATTGTATGATTTGAATGAAGTGGGACTCGCCAACATCAAGGCTCGGAATGAATTATCACAGCCACTCCTGCTCAAGAACTCCATTAGTTCTGACTATGAAATCGTCAGGAATGGTGATGCACTCACAGCTGTCTTTACAGTGAACTATGAAAACGAAATCGGACAGGATCTCCGAGACTTCAGGTTCAATATCCTGATTGATAGCACCAAGTTGAAGCTTTCCAGCATGAGCCCCAGCGTGGATGCAATTACCAGCAATATTGGAACGAATTTCCAGGTAATTTTCCCATCTGGAGCAACAATCGAGAATTACATTAATCCCGAGTATATACAGGTTATCAGAGAAACGCCTGATTTCGAAGTCTCCAATGAGTTTGGCGATTACGAGCTTTGGGAAGTGGTGGGGTCTGTTGAAAACCCGGGGACCAGCGGCCAGTTACTTGAACTCGAATTCGACATTATTGCTGGCCTTGATGCCAATGATCAGTTCACCCCAAATCGCCCATCCATCAGGCTCACCAGAAGCAACAAACCGAACTCTCTGGTTTTCAACCCGTTTACCACTGAGGTCGTCGACTATTACGTCAGTACATCCATCATCGACACAGTCACTGGCTCCAACTTCGGCGAGGACGGCCCCATGGTTGATTGGGATGACGCCGAGTTTGATCGCTCCGGTAGCGAGGGCTATATCCAATACGGTGCCTCCACGAACCAGCTTCGTCTTTCCTACAACACCCAATCCATCACGAAGTTCGACTTCTTCCTGAGCATGAACAACGCCCCCGGAGAGGATGACATTGACTTCTTCTCCCCCTTTGGAAACTTCGACATTACTTTCGAGGCCATTGGTGCGAGCCTATACCGGGTGACAGGAACGCTCGAGAATGAATCTCCTGGTGTCCTGAATGGTATCTTTATTCAGGTCGGTGGTTCGGATGGTGAAAATGAAGTGGAAATTACCAGCGTTACTTCCGCAACCGGAGATGAATTCCTCTTCTATACTGGAGCTCAGGGCACCATTGGTGTCCCCACCACCGTCAACCTCCAAAGTGGCGACAAGGTGATATACGCTGGCGGGATTGAGTATACGCCACTTTCCTCCTCAGTGGACAAGGATGCACCCGTTGTTGACCTTCGCCCCTCCCAGGGCTCCATAACCGTCAATCCGGTTGCCTACAGAATGGAGGAAGGCCGTCTCTTCCTTGATATTGAAATCAATGCAGCAACACGCAACATGGGAAATACAGCGGGGCCCATCGTTGGTGGATACCGTTTCTACCTCAACTTCGATGGCACCATCCTCGACCTTGTTGAGGATTCCGCTGAAGCGGGAACAGATGGATTCTCCGGCCTCCCCACATTCACCAATGCCCAACCCGTTGAATACGATGATCAGGCAATCTCACTTCTTGAAGTTCCCAACCGCTGGACGACGAATATCAAGTCCATCCTGGTTGAGGCCAATGACCCGGAAAGCACCCTACAAACCGGCACACTTCTAAACCTCTCCTTTGAGGTAACCAATACCTCCGCCCACATTCCCTCCGTTACCCTCACCTCGATTCCTCCGGTGAACAACAATATCGAGTTGGCTCACTTCTACTTCCGGGCACTCCCCGGGCAGGGAAGCGTGGCGACGGAACTAAACTTTGTGAACATCTTCGAGGGTCTATACGCCCGTAACCCGGCAGGCACAAACCTGCCCGGCTACTTTGTCGATGGCGCGTTGACACTCATTGATGCCTCCGATGAATTCCCAACCGTCCGTGTCCGTGACACGGTCCTTCGCGCGGGCGAGGAAGGCACCGTTCAGGTTGTTCTGGATTCCCAGGGCATTGAGAACGCCGCCGGTTTCACACTCGTCTTTGACAATGAGGATCTCGAACTCCTTTCGGTAACGAAGGGTCGCGATCTCACATCGGGCGCCTTCTTCTTTACGAACCCGAATGAGAACAACGTCTCCCCCGCCAACAACGATGGGCGCATCAAGCTGCTCACGGCCCTGGCGCCGGGGAATACCTTCCCCGAGGGCGAGCGCATTCTGGCGAACCTCCGTTTCCGCGCACGGGCCAGCGAGGATCCCTTCCAGACGTCCTTCCGCTTTGAGAAGCTCGGCGATCGCCTGGAGATCGTTGATCCCGAGGCACTTGTTCTCGTGTCCCGCTTCCCCGAAGGAACCGTGAATGTGGTTGGCAGCGATTGTGAGTACATTCTGGAGCCGGCGATGGCCCAGTTCCCGACCGCCGGTGGCGAGGGTGAAATTTCCCTTACCACGGTAAGCGGGTGCGCCTGGGTGGCCTCCACCTCCACACCATGGATCAACATCACGAGCGGGTTCTCCGGCTCCAACGACGGCACCATTCGCTACTCAGTAAATCCACACACTGGATTGGAACCCCGCACGGGCACCATCGAGGTGGCCGGCGAGGTCTTCACCATCAACCAGTCGGGCTGCAACTATACACTGCAACCGGCAACGCGCGGTATCTCCCAGGAGGGTGGCACCGGCAGCTTCAATGTGACGACATCTAGCAACTGCCCATGGACGGCTGTCTCGAACAACAGCTGGATCACCATCAGTGGCAATCCCTTCGGAACCGGCAACGGAACGGTGCAGTACACCGTGGCCGAAAACGTTGGCCAGGACCGGGTGGGAACCATCGCGGTTTCCGGTCGGACATTTACGATCACCCAGTCGGTATGCAGCTACGCACTTCTGTCCGGCGCGGAGGAATCCTTCCCCGCCAACGGTGGTGCTGGTGTCATTGACATCAATACGAACTCCTTCTGCGAGTGGGTTGTGGAAAAGGATGCCAGCTGGATTACCAACGTCAGCCCATCATCCGGATCCGGCCCGGGCACAATCTCCTTCAATGTCTCCTCCAATAATGGAATCGCCCGCACGGGTCTGATCCGCATTGGCAACCTGGAAGTGGTCGTGACCCAGGATGGCGCACCCGGTTGCAGCTATACAATCAATCCCACGGTGATGGCATTCTCCAACGCCGGCGGTGACGGTCGCTTCACCATCCAGTCTCCGACTTCCTGCACCTGGCAGCTGGAGGCTGTGGGTACCGGAGGCCAGCCTGTTTCCTGGCTCCGTATCCGCTCCGATGGTGTCGGCGCCCCCACTGACGGTGCTGGAGCGGGAACGAGTGAAGTGCGCTTCACTGTTGATCCCAATGTTGTCGAAGCTGGCGCAACGGCTGACCGCGAGGCGCGCCTGCGTGTCGTCGGTCAGGGTGGCCCCGCCATTCGTGTCCTTCAGGCTGGCGGTGTGATGGCCGAACCTCGTTTCGAGTTTGGTTTCCTCGACGACTCCCAGGGATGGCAGACCGAGGATTTCTCGGCCTTCTTTAACGCTCCCGATGCGGACAACCTGGAAAACCTCAGCTTCACGACAACCGACAACATGAACACCTTCGGCGTGTGGCGCTCCCCCGCTGCCGTGTTTGACCGTTCGGCGCAAGCGGGCGACCTCCTTGAGGCCAACTTCACCATTTCCACTGATCGCACCGACCCGAATGAAGTGCCCGCAACGCGCGTTCGCTTCTCCACCCGCGACTTCCATCAGACGTCCGAACTGGTCCTCTCCTCTGTCGCGCCGTCACGCCTGATGCCCACGGCAAATTCACCGCTGAACGTGACCCACCTCTTCAAGCCGGTGACCGATTCCAGCCAGCTCACCTTCTACTTCGACGTGCTGAACTTCGGAGGAATGGGTGCTGCCAATTCAACGGTGGCCCTGGAAGACATCACCCTGTCGCGGCAAAGCTCGCTGGCACTTGGTGAGGGACGCAGCGAACTCAGCCGCATCCTTTCCCTCCCAAGCCACCGTGAAGGCTGGACCACCGGATTCGTCCCCGACGTCATGGCCTCGCCCATGTTCTCCGTCGATTCCCGCGGCTTGCGGATGACTCCTGATCCGGCGATCAACCACGATGAAGAGGTCACCTTCGGCTTCTGGATCTACGAACCCCAAGCTGGAAGCGGACTTCCCACGGTGACCATCGAGGATGGCCGTCTCTACCGCGTGCGCTTCCTGGTCTCCGCACGCCACTCCAGCCAGCTGGATGTGAACCCCAACCGCGTGCCGACGTTCCGCCTGCGCCTGAACGAGTCCTCCCTCAACGCCGCAACGGTCCTTTCGGTGGCCTCCAACAACGAGGCCTTCGAGATGCCGACCTTCGACAACAAGGTCTCCTACGACCTTTATCTTGTTGGCCGCGAGGAGTTGGCCGGGTCGACACTGGTCCCCGCCATCGACATGCTCAAGTCGCCGGGTGATGACGACTACGAGATCTCGATCATTCTCGAAAGCATCCAGATCACGTCCTTCCCGATGGATTGATCCGCCAGGACTTGCAACACCGGCCCCGAAAGCCCCCCACTTGTTGATGTGGGGGGCTTTCACTTTATGAGGAAACCGGCCAATTTTTCGCCCTCCACGGACGCATTTCCCGAAAACTTTTCATTGCGCGACAACAGTTGGAATGAAGGATGCATAACCATTCATTGAGGGAGGAGGACCGATGCCCGGTTGTACCCTCCCACCACATTATTCCAATCCATGGCAGGTGTGACCACCAGATGACACAACGAATTTTCAGGGCGACGAGTACCCTGCTCGCCACTTTGCTCCTCGGGACGGGCGCCGCCCTTCTCTCCCCGACCACAAGCCAGGCCCTCTCCATCAACACCGACTTCGAAGGCTCCAACCTGGGTGACTGGGAGGAGGTCGAACCGGGGGTTCTTGATGTAACGATTCGCCGCGACACCGCCAGCCGGGGTTTCCGGTGGTACTCCTTCCGCGTGGAGGGTGCCGAGGGGCGGGAATTAACCGTCAATATTACCAACGCCGGAAGTGCCAGTGCGTCGGCCCCGTGGTCCTTCAACCAACCGGTGCTCAGTGGTGATGGTGGCGAAACCTGGGACCGTATCAGTGATTCCCGCTATGAGGGCGGGGTGTTTTCGTTCACCTGGACGGTGCAATCCGACAGCGACTGGGTGGCGCTGGTGCCTCCCTACTCCTTCCAGCGTTGGCTCGATCTGGTTTCGGAGGTCTCCACCGACCCCCGTGTTGGTTCCGAGATCATTGGGGAATCCCTTCAGGGCCGCCCTGTCCACATGCTCACGGTCACCAGCGGCGACACTCCCCCTGAGGAAAAACCGGCGGTCTGGGTGACGGCACGGGTTCATCCTGCCGAGACGGGTTCCTCCTGGCAGACCGAGGGCCTGGTGGAATGGCTCCTCAGCGATGATCCGCAGGCTTCGGGGCTCCTTGAGCAGTCCACCTTTTACATTGTGGGTGTATTGAATCCCGATGGCGTCGTCCTCGGAAATTACCGCATGGACACACTGGGTCAGAATCTGAATCGGGAATGGGACAATGATGATCCGGCGAAGGCGCCGACGATCATTGCGACGAAGGAACGGATGCAAAGCTTCGTCGAGGCTGGTGGGGAAATTCTGGCGTTTTTTGACCTTCACAGCCATTCATCGGTCCGCGCCAACTTCGTTTACTTCAATGACAGCCCCAGTATTCCCGCCGATGAAATGGGGGATTTGCTGGATATGCTGCTCCTCCACGAGGAAATAAGTGATGGGGAGTTCAGCATGGAGTACTCCACCGGTTCCAACCCCTCCACCCGGGGGATTGCGAAAAACTGGGCGTTCCTGACATTGGGAATTCCTGCTGTGACCTACGAAACTTCCTACCAGGACATCCTCCACGGCGACGGGGGTTTCATGACGGTGGATCGATACAAGAACCTCGGTCGTGATCTTGGCCGAACCGTGGCGAAGCATTTCTTCGACCTGCCGCTGACCGAGGTGGAATCCGCCCAACCGGTACTCGTTGGCGAGTAAGCCACCCTTGCCCATGCCCTGCCCGCCATGGCAGGGTATCGACGGTGGGACTGATGATCCCGGCCAATTTCCTCCTTGAACGAGGCACTGATGAATTCACGCACCCTCCTGATAGCCAGCACCATCCTTGCAGCGTCGGTCGTATTCCCCGCCAATGGCGAGACAGACGACGAA
>JAFIGB010000075.1 GCA_020831705.1 Candidatus Sumerlaeia bacterium
GCTGGGTGCGCTGGTGCCGCTCATTCTCGGCTTCGTGACCATCTCCGGCCGTGCCGTCGTCGATGACCTTCAAAAAGCACTTCCCCGTCCCGACTCCACCGATGAAGCCCCACTTCCGAGTGTCTCCGGGCGTGCTGCCGGGCGGGCCATCCATGCCCTGGAAGCGGCCATCCAGCGGTTGGACCCGAAGACCGCCGAGCATTTCCATTCCGTCATTCAGCGTGTGGAGCCAACGGCGGCCCAGGCACTTGCAACCGTTCTCGATTCCATCCAGCCCCGCAATGGCTCCCTGATCAAGTCCTCCGAGGGCGAGATTATTGACGATGCCCATATCAAGGGGCATTTCGAGGGGAAATGGTTCACCTACAGCTTCATGGCGACGTATCAGGACACCAACTCCGTCGGGAATGTCTATTTCGGAATGTACCCGCTTTACGTTGGCAAGGTGCGGGAAATGTTCTTCCAGGCCTGCATGCCCGAGTTCGACCTGAAGAAGACACCATATTACATCCTGACACGTTCCTTTGAGCACAAGTTCAAGGCGGAAGCCCGCGAGTTTGAAACCATCGTCGTGCGCATTCGTGTTGAAAGCTTCAACAGGAAGTTCGCCACGCTGGAACATGAGATTTACAACGGGGCGAAATCATTGCTGGGATCAGGTAGACAGGTGTTGCTTTTCGTCAGTGCTGAGACATACCAAATACAGGACATGCCCGCGGAGGTCCGTGAGGCCTTCCTGCCACACGTATAGTGAAATAAAAAGATGAACCAAAAATCCCCACCAGACGGGAACGATCCCGGGAAGGTAAATGGTGGAGACAGGTTCGCTCTGTTACTGGAAGGGTGGAGCGAGGATCTTGCCGCCACCTGGAGGATTTTACAGTCACGGTGGGAAGCTTTTCATGAGGACCATCGGCACCATTTCCCCCTGCTCACCACGATTATCCTGCTTGTCGTGATCGCCCTGGCGTGGACCGGCCAGTCAATTATCCACCATTTCGTGGGAGGATCCCCACCCGGCCCCGGGGCCTACAGCCTCGTTCCCTTTGTCAGCCACATTGTATTGTCCGAACCGTCTGTTACCCTCGGGCGATTTTTGATTCTCTTGTCGATGGTTATCGTGGCGCTGGTGTTTCTCTTTGGGTCAGGCATCGGAAGGAACGCCGCCGTCTTTAGAGCCCTGCATCTCGAAAAGGAACCACCCACCCCCCATTACTACCGGCCATCCCGAACGGCCCGGTTTTGGTGGTTCCTCGGCTTTCTTGCCGTGGCTTGCGTTTTCGTTTTTACCTGTCTATTCGTTCTGGCAAGTGCCCGGTTTGATATTTTTCATCTTCCCATGCACCGTGAAATTGGGTGGGGTGATCAGTTCCTTGCTGCATGGTACCGTCTTCTGGGGCTTGATGACAGGCCGGCATGGTGGCTACCTGCCTTTGTCTATATCCTCCTGGTGCCGATTGGCCTGCTGCTGATGTATTGTTGGACGCGCCTTCGGGGAGTGGCATGGCGGGATGAGGTGGCAACGCTGCCCGGGAAACGTCCGACCGGAGTTGTTGAGTGGTCGCTTGCGGGATTCATTGCCGTGATCTTCACCCTCTTTGCCCTGCACCAGGTGGGAAGCTACCCGGCTGCGATTCAGCAGGATGATGGAATTGGGGCCCGCTACGGAATGATGCTTGTCATGCCGGGGAGCTCGACCAATATCTTCGCCGACGACTGGTTGCCCTACCCGAGTCTCCTGCCCCGTGCACTGACCTCCCTCATGGCTGGTCATTCAACCGAGGTCCTTCGGCTGACAAGTGCCGTCATGGGTGGCTTTACGATTCTTGCGGCATTTTTCTGCTACCGGGGGGTCTTCCCGGTCATCACTTCACTTGTTCTTTTGATCCTCACCGCATCATCCCATCATGTCTATCACTTCTCACGGGTGGGAACGATGCACATCGACAGCCTTCTTGGGGTCTTTCTGATCCTTGGGCTGATGTTCCGTGCCGAGGTCGCGCCGCCTGGCCCGAAGAGATCCGTGCTTTATATTCTTGCAGGCGCCCTTGGCGGGCTTTCGATGGGGCTTTATCCGGCCTCCCGAATTGGAGTGATGATGATCGCACTCTTTGTCTTCCTGCGTGTATTTGGCCAACCCGACCTGTTTCGTCATCGCGTGAAGGATTTGATGCTCCTTCTTGTGACGTTGGTCGTGATGGCGGCACCCTTTCAACTGGCAAAAACCCCCGGTGATGATCGCTCCCAACAGATATATCTTCTGGAGCGTTCGAATATCCATTTCGAGTTCCAGCGGCTGGATGCGGCGGGGGAGTCAGCGGGAAGCGTTGACGAAGTCCTTGCCCGCCACTTCCGGAATGCCGTGGGTGTCTTCCATGACAGATGGGACAACAGCCACAACTACTCAACGCCATTCCCCGCGTCGAGCCCCCTTGTGGCGGCGCTTTCCCTCCTTGGTCTGGCTGTCTATATCCTGCGGTTCCGATCCACGCTGGCGATACTGAGTATTGTGGTCTTCCTCGGTGCCTGTTTTTGGGGAGGGGCGCTTCGATTTGGTCCGGCTCCACCAAGTTCCTCCCGCATGATCACCCTGGTTCCGATTCTGATGCTTGCGGCGGGGGTTCCGATTCTGCTCCTTGAGCAATCGGGATGGGAGGCACTTCGCCGTTTCAATCGACGCTTCAAGGGGGAGGCCCTTCACCAGCGCATATTCCTCGTCGTTGCCGGGTTGCTCCTGGTCTGGTTGGTCGTCCATGAAATACGCCTGAACCGGGCAATGCACCTGCGGATGGCCAATGATGTGCGACTCCATGGCAATGGATGGATGCTTGGCTCCACGGAGCTTCAGCGCTTCATGGAAAGCCACCGCCCCTCCCCCGACGTGATCTATCACCTTGGTGTCAACGAGACTGCAAATCAGACGTATATACACAATGATTATTTCCTTCCCCATACCATCGGTCGTCGTCACTGGATTGGAATAGGGGAGGAGTTGACACCCGATGACATCACCCACCCCGGAAGAACATGGTTCATTGTCGAGGATGTGCGTATGGAGGAACTGGCGGGGATTCAGGAAATGTTTCCCGGCGGAAGGATACTGGAACCTCCACCCGTCCCCATTGAAGGTGTTGGATCCTTTTATGTCATCTACGAGGTGAACATCATGGACCGGGAGGGGAAGGTCCAGGTCACCTGGCCCTGGTGGTGGTGAGAAATTTTCAGCGGACGAGTTGCAGCTCCGTCGCCTCGGGATTGAGCAGCATGATGCTGATGGCGGTAATATAGAAGATCATTCCAATGATGAGGACGACCGAGGCGATGGCAAATGCCTTGTTTTTCTTTCTCCTCCGGCGAAGCGCCGTGAGCAGCCAGATTCTCGGCGGAAGGTTCATGTAGCTCGTGATCCACCGAATGGGCATGACGAAGGTCAGGCAAATCGCCGCGGCCACGAGCACCAGGGACACACCAATGATGATGCAAAGCTGCGCAGCGAGGTTTGTGTCGGCAATGATCCGCCCGGAAAAACCGGTCACCGTGATCACCACACCGGCCAGTTGAATCAATGACATCGACCGGTTGTGCATCACATTGAGCTGCCCGTCTATAATCTGATAGATGGGTACGGGATCACCATCCGGGGAGAAGTGTTTGAAGATGCAATCGATCTCAAGCTCCTCCTGGGGAGTTGGATCGTAGGTTTCCTTCCCGGTTTCCTTCATCATAAGTCCCGAAGCCTCCTGGCGATGGTGACAAAGTTCGGATTGAGTTTCGCCATGGCGAGAAACAGCCGGCTGCCGAGAAGTGTCTCACCCGCTTCACGGGCGATCATCCTTGGCGAGGAGCCGTTTGATCGTTCGCGGTGATAATGAAGGGCCTCACGATGAAATTCCATGAGATTGTTTTTTCTGTTGGTGTCCAGATCCGGTGCGTGGTGCGGATTGGCCACCCAGTCCAGAAGTGGCTTGAAGATCTCGGGGTTTGAAAATTCGGCCTCCATGGCGGATTGAACCTCCTCAAGGTTCCTGCGACGTCCCTTTCCTGCCTCCTCCTCGATCTGGTTTGCCATGGCCACAGAATCACCGGGAGGAAAGGAGCGCAGGAGCCCCATCTCCATCAACCGTTGCGACGGTGCCCCGAGGGCCGTGCTGACAATGCGAAGGCCCGACCACGCCCATCCAAGGAGACGGTTGCGGAAACCGGTTTCCACTTCCAGGGACCAAAGATCACAATTTACCGCGACATCGGCGGCGCGAAAGAGCTCCAGCAGTTCACCGTGGGGAATCCAGCCCAGAAGGTGACAGCGACCGGCATGGTCGAAACCCCTCATCCGTTCCTCGAATCGTTTATAGACATGTTCCACATGGCCCGGGATGGCGCCTCCTGTACATACAAAGTGAAGCTTCGGGTCCTTGCCCAGTGCAATCGCAAGGCCCTTGAAGAGGGTCTCCTCGTCGAACCAGGTATTGAATCCCCCGGAGGCAATCACGACACGGGCATCCTGGGGGACACCATGGCGCTTGAGCACTTCCCGTGCGCGGTCCTCCTCCGGAAAGTGGTGAAAGGGCACGTTTGGCTGGATGACATCAATCAGTTCCCGGCCGCAGGTGTGGTGGTTGAGCCGCCCCGTGGCACCAAGTTCGCCAAGGAGGGTCAGACGCTGGGAAGCGGAGCAAACGGCGAATCGATCCGCCCGCAACAGGACGGGGAGGATGTGCATCCACTGGCCAAGAAGCCCATCATCGTTGCCGAAGGAGAACGCCTGCTGCTGGCGCTCGATCATGGGAGGGCCATTGTAATCCACGTATATCGGACCGGTGAAGCCGGAGTTGACCGCCGACAGGGCCCCAATATCGGTGAGGGCAACGATGCAGTCGGGCTGGAGATTCGCCACCCAGTCCCCGAGGCGCAGTGTTGCATCTGTCAGATTTTTGGGGAGTTGTCGGTGTGAAAGAAGCCGCCCGTCATCGTGGGGCTTGAAGTTGCCTTCGAAGCCCCCGAAGGAGAACTCGCCAAGGTGGAGGTGATGTCCCGCTTCAAGGAGCGCCTTCATCCAGGCATACAGACGGAGGCCGGGCGCGTGGACGCGCTCCATGCCGGGGGTGGGCATGGGCCCAACCCCGACCAGCAGGACGATACTCATTGGACCAACCCCTTTGCCCGCTCGATGAGGGAATCAGCCTCCTCGGGAGTATGGGCCTCGGCAAAAAGCCGGATGATTGGTTCCGTATTGCTTGGGCGGACGTGTAGCCAGCGGTCGCTGAAGATGACCTTCAGGCCGTCGGTCGTGTCCTTTTTCTCCCGGGAAAAGGAGCGGCTGATCCTGGAAATTGCCTGCCGCGCAGTGATCCCGCCCTCAAGGGGAATGGAGTCCTTGCGCATTGTATAGACGGGGAACTGGGCGTTCCATTCCGAAAGGGAGATCCCCAGGTTTTGAAGCCCGATCAGGATCAGGGCGATGCCGGTGGCAGCATCACGACCGGGGTGGACGGCGGGGAAGATCACCCCACCATTGCCTTCTCCACCAATGCGGGCCTTGTACTTCCTGATTCCAGCCATCACGTTGGCTTCTCCAATGGCGGTACGGTGGACGGAAACCCGGTGCTTGGCCGCCAGATCCTCCACTGCCATCGTCGTTGACAGGTTCACAATCAGGGGTGTCTTGCGCTTTGCCATCGAAAGGTAGGCATCCGCTGCGAGAAGGAACGTGCGTTCCTCGCCCAGGGCATTGCCATTTTCATCAACCAGCGCGAGACGGTCGGCATCGGGATCGAGGGCAAATCCAACGCCTGCGTTTTCCTTCACGACGGCCTGCCTCAGCGCGCGAATGTTCTCCTCGATCGGTTCGGCGCCACGGGGAAAGGTGTACTTGGTTGTATCGGCATGGAGGAGTTGAAAGAGGGCCCCGTATGCGTCGGCCACATCGGGGGCAAGCTCGACGCCGCAACTGTTGCAGCAGTCAATGATCACCGTGGGACGCTGGGAGGCCCGGACCCGCTCGGGTGGAGGAAGCGCCGAAAGCAACGCCCGGAGATGATACTCGGCGGCGTCGGCAAGGACGGCCTTCTTCCCCACATAAGTGGGAAGGGGGGGGGACTTTTCCACCTTCTCCAGGTGCCGCTTCAGGGACTCCAGCATTTCGGCGGTGATGAACTCCCCACCGGAGTGGAAGAACTTCATGCCATTGTACTCAATGGGGTTGTGGCTGGCCGTCACAATAATACCCCCGTCGGCCTTCAGCTTGCGCACCAGAAGTCCCACCGTCGGCGTTGCATTGAGCCCGACGATCACCACGTCGATCCCCATGGAGCGAAGCACCCCTTCGATGATCGGAAGAATCCACCGCCCCGATGGGCGGACATCATGGCCGACAACCACCCGTTTGGCGTCGATCAGGCGGGCGAATGCCATGGTGTAGCGGGTCACGGTCAGGGGGGTCAGTGCATCCCCGGCAATTCCACGAACTCCGGAAATGGTCACCATCAGGGGTGAGGTCGCGTTGGGTTCCGGCTTTGTTTTTTTCCTGGCGGCAGTGCGGGGCTTTTTGGGCGCGGATTTTTCTGCCGGTGCTGCGGCAACCTTGGTTTTGGCGGTTTTTTTCTTACTGCTTGCTGGTTTGGCCGTCATGTCAATGGCTCCCAAGGGATGGGTCGTAACAATATCGCCAGCAATCCTTTGCAGGAAGCAACTGCCCGGGGCAAGTAGTAGGTCACAACGGTTTTCATCAACTTCAACGCTTGGATGTGCTCACGGGAGCAAGCCTCGACAAGGTGGGATGACCGGCCAAGTATCCAGGATAGAATAAAAAAACACTCAGGAGCAACACACCGGGCGCAACTCAGTAAAATATAGACCTTGTTGACTCAAGAGGGCTTGATTGGGGGCATTCTGATCTGGAGGATGCTCC
>JAFIGB010000080.1 GCA_020831705.1 Candidatus Sumerlaeia bacterium
AACCACTGGAGAGAAAACCGATGGCGCGATCGGTTGCCGTGGATGGATCCCCGGCGCCGAAGTTGTAGATGCCATTCGCCGCGGATGACGAAAGGGAATTTCCTCCCCGGAAGTCGGTGACCGTGACACCATCCTCCCAGATGATTTGACCGGTTTGTGCATTGGCCACGCTTTTTGCCACCAGGAAGTGTTCCGGAAGGGTCGCAGCCACAAGAGTTCCCATCGAATTAAAGTTCTGGATATACGGAGTATCCGGATTGGTGGGAATGGCGATGGCGACACCAACGAAGTCCTGGGAGGTGACCTCGCTGCTGAAGATCGATTCATTTCCCATGGTATCAATGGCCGTGACTACGTAGTAATACAGGTCCATGGGATTGATGGTGTCGTCCAGAAAGGACGTTGTGGATATGGGATCGGTGGTCAGGCGTGCAAATCCCGATCCCGATGTGGACGAGCGATAGACATGGTATCCGTCGAGATCGGTTTCAATGCGCGGTGACCAGGTCAATGTCACGTCATCCCCATCATTGGAGGCAATGACATTTTGGGGTGTCATGGGCGCTACCGAGGAGCAATCACCGAGGAAAAAGCAGTCGCCCCACTCGGGGAAGTCAATGAAGGGATTCCGGTTTTGCTGGGCGCCGTAGATGACCTCATGGCGGAAAATTTCCTTCGAATCGGGAAGATCCTCCTGGTGCCATTGGAGCAGGGCAGATTGAAGGGCCATGTAGGCGACCGGTTGGGCGCCTGTTTGCAGGAGATTAATGTCATCCGTCAACCGCAGGTCCGGTTCCGGAGTCCCGTCTATATTGTTGCCACCGTTATATCGCGCGGCCATGTACATCACCGCCCGGGCGGCATCGCCCTTGCGATCATCCCAAACCTGCCAGGTCGTGGAGGTGCGCCAGTTGGAATTGCCGGGGAAGACACCTGTTCCGCCTCCCACTCCGTTGTTGAACTCGGTGGGGCGCTCATCGCAACCGTCATGGCAATTGCCAAAGTAGTTGTTGCTCCGTGAGGAGTTGTACCCGACATCGCAGAGAAACAGGTTATGCATGTCCGCCCGCGGATGAAGGGACCATGTCCCCCCTTGAGGAAAACCCCGGGACTGGGGCCAGACGTGTTCCCGGTTGTACGGGCGCGAACCCGAAGTAATCTCGTAGCTTTCGTTCTTGTAGATGTCAAGAATGTGCCCCGGGTTGGAGGGGTCAACATCCGCCGCCTCGAGAATCGGCCAGTTGACCGTGGTGTAGGGAACGAGAATGTGGTTTCTGATCGTATCATGGACTGTTTGCTGCAGGGTCGCCTGGTTGCTCGTGTCCACCTCGCCCCAGTAGGTACTGCGTACATCTGCAGCGAGGTTTGTTGCCACAAAGAGGATGGCCAGCAAAACACTGATGGCAAGGCCCCGTGTTCTGAATAAGTGTCTCGTCATTGATGAAACTCCTTCTCTTTTCATGTTTAGGATGAAAAGTGATGTCGAGGAGCGTTTACTTGCGGCTCCACCTTCCTGTAAACCATTGTTTATCCTCCCCGCGCAATTCAAATCGCCATGGACCTTTTGCAGGGTGAAAGCCGTCAAGGGTTGGTGGCCCGGTGTCTATACAGCAGAATCCACATAAAAATCCCCCCATCCCGGTGGTGGGATGGGGGGATACACTGACTTTTCGGGGTGGAGGATTTTAGAGGCTGAAGTTCTCGTAATCCGCCACGGAACCGCCGTCGAGGCAGCAGGCGATGATTTCCTTCCCCTTCTGGTCAAGGTCCTTGTGTTGGAACTCCGCCAGTTGCTTGTGGAAGAACTCGGTAAGGATCTTCGCCCCTTGATCGTATCCTTCATTGCCAATTTCCGGCTGGGTGTTGACCTGAAGGAACCAGCGGGGGATCATGTGACCCTCGATCTGAAGGCTGAAGAACGAATTGCCAAGGAGCGGGCACCGTGAAGGCTCCAACTGGCCGGGGCGGAAGCGGGCGCTGCCGCGGCGGGCGAGGTATTCGCGGGCCAGCCATTGGGGGATGAAGCCAACTTCCCAGGCGCCAACGTGCTGATTGGGCGTGAGGATGAAAAGTGTCTTGTGGGTTTCAAAAACCTGCCGAAGGAGGAGATTCGCCTGATCCACTTTCCGTCCAGTGGCGAAGGGCCAGTACGAGCCGACACCCTCGCTGCTCATTGCCTCGGTCCCAACGATGCTGGGGTTGGCGTGGCCACGGGGGGCAACCAGTCGCCACAACCAGGCAAGGGAAGGCGGCAGGATATGCATGAGACCCATAATTCCGTAGCTCGGTTTTTCCGCCGTGCACGGTGGCGTGCGAACACCAAAGCTCCGTACATCGACATGAACAGGGTCGGAGACGACGTTCGGCACGATCTGGCGGGGTATGATCACGCGGGGATTGGGGCACGGCTTGCCGGGCGAATCCTGAATGTGCTCCCAAATCATGGCCCGTGATCCGGGAACGGCATCAATGTTGAGGAAAAGCAAATCCTGCGGGGGGCAGGCGGTAAGGGTTTCCAGGTTCAGATCCGTCCCGTATCGATCAATATGGTTCACACGGACAAACCAACCGGATTCCGCATCGACAAGAGCCAGCTTTCCAGCTCCATCCTGAAGGGACGAGTGACAGAGCGCCATGTCGTCGGTAACCGGTTCCAATTCGCAGGTGCGGGGAAGCTCAAGGAAACGCTTTTCATCCGAGACGACGTTCCTTCCAAGGAGCAGACGGCCATCCTGCTCGCGGTGGGGATTCTCGAGCATCTCGCTCTTGCCGCCACCACTGGCGCCCTCGTGCATGATGACGATTTCGTTGTCGTAGGGAGTCACGACACGAACTGTCGAGCAGTGGGCCGTGACCCACCCTTCCTTCTCGCCGATGTTGATCAGGACGCCGTAGACACCCTTCTTGGCGCTCGGTCCGGGGTATAGATTGTAGGAGAACAGTTCGTGAATTTTGCTACGCCGGTTGTGAACGACGACCTGGCGGCCCTCGAAATGCGTATGACGGAAGGGCGGCGCCACGTAGATGACAACCGTTGGATTGAAGTTCTTTGGCAATTCATCGACCGGTACAATTCCCTGAAGCAATGCAAGCCCCAGAGCGAAGAAACCCGCGTTTGCAGGAGCCACGACGATGGAATCCGCACCCATTCCCGATTGGCCGGAAATGAACGCAAAGGCGATCAGATCCTGTTTGGCCATCCAGTCGATTGTCTCTTCGCGAAGCTTGGAGAAATTCGTCCCAAACCGATCCTCGTAGCGGTCCTTGTCGGTATCTCTTGCATCGGCAACAAGCATGCAGTCCGGGTCACGGCGGCGCATGTAGGGATCGGGGTAATTGGCGGAGATGCCATTGCGAACCCGCGCCACATTTGCCTCAACGATTCTTTTCCCATCGGGCAGTTCGTAGGCGACTTCCATGGAGTCACTACCCGGCCCTCCGCAGGCGATATCCACCAGTTCCGCTGATTTTGAGGCGATGGTGAGCGATCGCGCCTTGTTGAAAAGCTCCTCCAATTCAGCCGGTGGATTGAGTTTTTTCCATTCTGTCCTGGGTGTAGTCATCAATAATTCTCCAGCACTCGTGATTGAAGTGCCGCCATTCTGCTTCACGCAGTACTTTGGCACATAACACCATGCGTCGATCTTGAATCCGTGGGCAAGGTAACCCGGAGATTCACCAGTCAATTTGGTATAAAAAGTTTAATAATCAGTGATACACGGCCAAATATCGAGTAACCATGGTCCTCCCGGAGCAGGAAAGTTGGCTATCGGGCTGGATGTTCGAAGGTATCATAAAGGGATTTTATGACAAGTTGCTCCCGGACAGATTCCATTGTCATCGGCTTGGGAGGCCTGACGACGAGATCCACAGGGCGTCCGGGCATGATGTGAAAATAGCGGTCGGACCAATTTGCATCCACATTCCGAAGGTCGGTGAACACATACAGTGCAGGCTTTTTCACCGTGATTCTGATGGTAAAGCAGTCCCCTGGGTCATCCTCCCCCCTTATTTCCATCGAATATTCCGGTTCCCGGAGTATCAGATTCTTGGGTCTGGAAAAATGGGCAAGATTCGTGGAGACTTTTTGCCCTCCACATTCGAGCCAGGCCATGATGATTGCCTGTTCCTGGTCATCCCCGGCAAGCCCGATTGTATAGACATCGGTGTTGCTGTTTCCGGCAAAGGAAACCTGCTCCCTTCCACTTGCGATGATGTTTCCATCGGGAGTAGTT
>JAFIGB010000082.1 GCA_020831705.1 Candidatus Sumerlaeia bacterium
TGGTGCTGCGAACCGTCACCCTGGGCGTCCCCGACCGCTGCTGCGCCTGCTGGGGCTGATTTACACGGCTGCGTTGCTGATTCGCCTGCCTTTGCCGTGGTTGGGGATCGGGGCGGTGTGCGCCAATGGTCAACACTGTCGAGGCCGCCTGGGCGGGGGACATGGACTGCTCTCGTTCCCTGCGGGTCATTGTGGGCTGCGGAGTCGGGGCCGTTGTGGTGATCGTCCGGCTTTGGTGTCGTGTGGCTGCCGTGGGTCGGACCTGCTCCCGCGTGATCGTCGTCCGCGTGGAGGGAGTCTGCTGGCGCACATTGGTAACCGTCGAGCTCCCCACCTGACGTTCTGTTCGTCTCACTGTGGAGGTAGACTGGTTCATTCTGATGCTACTGGTCGTGTGTGCCCGGCTTCCCATCTGGCGTGTGGTGCTTTGAATGCGTGTCGATTCATTCCCAATCCGCCCCGTGGTTGTCTCCCGCTGCGTTTGTCCCACATTGGTCAGGGACGTATTCAGGTTCACCCGCTGATCCCCCACGCTACCCGACGTTCTTGTCTGCAACCGCGATCCCATTCGGGTCGTTCGTTCCGTAACATTCACCCGCTCCCCATTGGACCATCCAGTGGTCCGGGTAATGGTGACGTTTCCATGGGTGGTTGTTCTCGAAGTCAGCCGCGACTGAGCCATGGTGACCATGGGAAGGCCAAGGACGGCAATGAATGCAACAATCAGTATAAATCGAGGAAAAAATCGCATGATTCAAGGCCTCCCAGCCTGATCATGATCATTCATCCTCATTTGTGGTCTTGTCAAGGACGTTGGATAAGGAGGAAGGTCGTAGCACAAGGATGAAGTCCGAAGGATGAAGGATGAAGGAATTTAAAAGAAATTAAATTGCCTTTCTGGACTCATTTTCACCATTCAAAAATCATTCATCCCTCATCCTTCATACTTCATCCTTAATTCATCATGACCTGGCCGCCGGTGACGGGGATGGCCTGGCCGGTTTCGTAGTTTTGGTCGACGATGTAGTAGATGGCGTTCATGACGTCGGGTGTTGTGCAGCCGCGGCCCATGGGGACTTTCTTTTCGTAGGCGCGCTTGACGTCCTCGACGGTCTTGGCGCCCTCGACTTTTCCGGAGCTGAGGTACTGCACGAAGAGGCCCGTTTCCGGGTCGGACCAAAGGGGGCCGTCGAAGAAGTTGCCCGGGCAGATTGCGTTGACCTTGATGCCGTCCTCGACCAGTTCAAGGGCGAAGGATTGCGTCAGGCCAATACCGCCAAACTTACTCCCGGCGTAGGCGCCGTTGCGGTTGGAACCCTGAAGGCCTGACTTGGAGTTGATCTGGATGATGTCGCTCCAGACGGAGGGACAGGCCCGGTTCTGGATGGACATGATGGGGGCGGCATTCTGGACACACAGGAAGTACCCCTTGTAGTTCACTGCGCTGACAAAGTCGAAGTCACGTTCGCTGATTTCCTTCACGCTGCCAGCCTTCACCACGCCCGCATTGGCTATAAGTATATCCAGGCCACCGTATAGACGGACGCAGCTTTCCATGGCAGCGGCAACGGATTCCCCGTCGGTGACGTTTAATTTCACGGCAAGGGCGCGCCCCTTCCCGTGAGTCTTTTCTATTTCCAATGCAGCGGACCGGGCGCCCTCCAGATTGAGGTCGGTGAGGACAACATGGGCTCCCTCGGCGGCGAGGTACTGGGCGATTTCAAGACCGAAGCCCTGGGCGGCCCCGGTAACGAGGGCGATCTTGCCTGCCACGCGACCGGAACCTGCGGCGGCGATGGAGATCTTTTTCCGGTAGGCCTCCACCTCCCAGTTTTCAATGAAGATGCGGTGTTCGTCGGGAAGGTAGCTGATGTTGCCAAGGGCCCGCGCCCCAGCCATGATGCGGACGGCATCGCGATAGACATCGGCGGCGGTGAGTGCGTTGGAGATGGTCTCCCCGGAGGCGAGAATGCCAAGGCCCTTCACGATGATGATGCGCGGGAGGGAGCCCTTGTCCTCGACATGGGTTGTTACCGCCGTTCTGAGGTCCTCGACAAGATCCTGGTCGGCAGATACCGGATCCAAGTCGATCCAAAGGGGCCAGGACGTGCAATAGACAATCTGATCGGGGGTGAGGGGTCCCGCTTCGGCAACGCTACGCCCGTCCGCACCGCAGGCAATCGCCAGGGCATCAGCGGACGTGTCGAGGGTGATGGTTTTCAAGCGGCCATTCTCGGCAAGCAATCCCCGCAGGGCCGGTGCAATGATACGGAGAAGGCGGGACTGGACCTCGGGTTCATGGGGGTCGATGACGCCGAAGGGTTCGCTGGATAGACGCGTCTCCACAACCTTGTCCAGCTTGTCCACAATGGCGGCTGTGTTGGCGTGAATTTCCTCCGGGGTATCCCCGCAGATGATCAGACCATGGTTTGCCATGAGTATTGCGGGGGCGAAGGGTTTCCCGTTCTTTGTGCACCACTTTTCATGGAGGGTTCTGATCTCCTTGGCGAGAAGGAAACCGGGGGTGACGTAGGGCACCCAGATGATGTCATCGCCAAAGATATCCCGGGCAATTTTTTCGCCGTCCAAACAACAGGTGACC
>JAFIGB010000092.1 GCA_020831705.1 Candidatus Sumerlaeia bacterium
CAGCCATGGATAGACCACCACGGCGCTGCTCCTCCAACCGCCCCAACCAATGCTCCCGCTTTTCCCGCAAACTCATCCGCTGTCGTTTTTCCATCGTGGCCTCCTTCAGGTAGACTCAAAAAGGAGGCTATCACGGCAGGAGATCACAGGTCAACATGGTGCTCGGCGGACGGATACCATGGAACTCACGGAAACAGATTGGGAAATGGAATGCCGATTTACACTCCCATGCCCCTTGGAAACCACCCCCTCAAAAATCCGTGGTTTCGGTGTGTTCCGTGGTCAATCAATTCCCATGATATCGATCATACATCGAGGTTGAAAATCAATCAATGAATCGATACCCCGGCCATCGCTCCCGGTCCCCTCACCCATCCCGTGGTGGCAATCCGTTGGCATGGCGTTGTGTGCGGATGATATTGCCGAAACTCACCGTCCCGTTCGTGGGATCGTAGGGAATGTCCGCCCCCAAAAGCACATTCCCCCTCAGGTTAAACGCATCGATGGGCAGACCCGGTTGGGAATAGACACGGTCGGGACCATTACTCACCATCCGCCAACGACCGTAAAACGCCAGGGCGCCCTCGTTGAGGAATGGGGCATCGATGGCCTCAATGGCCGGAGGACGCCCGATGGCCGTAAAACGTGCCACCTCCTCCACCTTTACGATCAATTGGTATGTATAGAACCGTGCAAGTTCCCCATGGACCGGGTGGTGTTCCCTGTCATTGAAGGGATCGATGAGATTCGTACTGGTCAAATAGGAAATCGGTGTGGAAAGTTCGCGCGGCAGGACATTGAAAATTCCGTCATTGGGAGGATAATCGTTGTTATCGGAGCGGTAACTTTCCAGCCCTGTTGCGATGGTACGCAGGTCCGACTGCACGCGGGAAACCTTCGCCCGCGTCATGGCTTCGAGGAAATTCGGGACGGCGATCGCCGCCAGAATCGTAATGATCGCCACCACAATGAGAAGCTCAATGAGGGTAAAGGCCCTTCGTGCATTGGGCGGAGGATTCATTATTCGATTGTCCATAGATCCGAGTGGGGCAGGCGTTCCACCGTAACGGTCAACAACCGGGGAGCTTCCAATTCCGGTGCGGTGACTTGAATGGTACCTGTGTATATACCCGGTGAACGGGGAACCTGTCCCGGATGTATGGACACATTCAATGTTCCCGGGGTACCGCCTGAGAGCTCCCCGCCCGTCTTGAGGAGTTCCAGCCAGGATGCGTTCGCTTCCGCCGACCAGCTCAATGTGTGGGGGGCGTTGTGATTCAATGTGAAGGAAGCCGTCTTTCGAGATTGTTCAAACATGGTGAACTGCACCGCCGCCTCGGAGGGGTTGACGTCCAGCGTCACTGGGGTCGTTGCGGGAGTGCAAGTTGGAGCCTGGATCATCTGCCCGGGTATATAGCTGGCAACGGTGGGATTGGCAGCCATGTTTGCCGGGACTTCCTGACCGTCAATGACAACGTCTATAAAGTAAAGAACCGTTGCCGCCTGACCACCGAAATCCGGAAGGGACTCATCCCAAAGGGTCACTGCGTTGGCGATTTCCCGCGCAAGGGAACCCTCCATGACTTGGCAGTTGGGGAAGGGCGTCTTGGAGGCATCCCATTCGTCCACCAAAAACCGTGTCATCGGGTCGAATGGTGCACCCGACGCCATAAAGGCGATGGATCTGTATAGACGAATGGCATCCAGATTTCCATAGGTGGAGTCCGATCGACCCGCGACAAAGTAATCATCAGTCTCAAGGGTGACAATCCCCACGATGCCATTCCCCTTGTTTTGGGTAATCGTCCCAATATTTGATACAATCCCGTTATTGGCTCCCGTGGAGCGATAGACCGAGAGGGAGTAGGTGGTGGTGCCGTCGGTGTCCCCGAGCAGGGCCACCCGTATATCAACTTGTTGCAGCGCATCGAAACCGTTTGAAAGAAGGATAATTTCCCGTGAAGGATCGGTAATCACTTCGCAAAGGATGTCATCAGTGGAAAACACGCATTCCTCCGCGGTGGGAGGTGTGGCGGGGACTCCATCAGTGAATGCCGTCACATGGAGAGCAGATTCGGGCGGCAGCGCAACCCCGGAAAGCGCAAGGACATACGGGATTGCGGCCACCACCCCATTGCTGTCTCGGCCATCAATATAGACACGATACCAATCCTCGGGCTTGGCGGCATTCAATTCCCTTCCGTCCAGGAGGACATTTACCGGGAGGATCTCCGGTTCGCCTGGCGCATCCTTGACCGGATTGAAGGAACCCTGCGCCCCAGTCGCCAGCACCAAGACTGCCAGAAGGAGATATATACGTAAGGTTGTCGGCATGAAGGGCTCCGTCACTTGGTTGTGGAATAGGTCACCGCGTGATCCATCCGGTTGGTTGTTCTGTTCCTACCTCAGCATTGAGGCGGAGTTGTTCTGTGCGCATTTCGCTGAGCTTGGTCGTGTCGCCGTCGGGGTATTCGACGTAAAAGGCCACGGGGTGGGTGCCGTTGGGGAGGAAGGCGGGGCTGACCTGGGCGGACCAGGTCCAGGATCCTGCGCCTTCGCG
>JAFIGB010000124.1 GCA_020831705.1 Candidatus Sumerlaeia bacterium
CCTGGCTCGAAATGCACGGCGGGGAGGAGCACCCCTCAGGTCAGGGGATGGCTGTCAGGGTTTTGCTGGCAAGAAGTCTGGAACGATCCGGAGATTGGACCGAGGCCGTCAGGCTCCTCGATACGGTACTCAACACCCCCGTCGACCCCGAACACCGCTTGAGACTTGGGATGACCACCCGTGATCCATCTGTGGAGGCCCTGGAGCTCCATCGGCGTTTTCGTCAGGAATTGTTGACTACTCCTCCGGGAACTGGTGGTTCGGACCCCTCGGGTGATTAAATCCCGCGTCCTTTGGCGAAAATCACCGGAATCCATGGTCTGATTGGACTTCGCGGACCCTTTTCTCTTGCTCTGTGCGCACTCCGTTCCTACCCCTGTATGTGGCGCGGCCAGACGGGACGACATAAAAAGATTCAACAAGATTTCGCCAGTGTTTGCACCTGAATCACGTCCAACCCGATGCCACGCCCACCCATAACTTCCGGATACCAAAACACATGCTGGAAACCAGTGCCTACACCATATTGGGTGTCCACAAGGGCATCACGGACAAAGACCTCAAGCTTGCATACGTGAATCTGGTCAAGAAGTACGACCCGGAAAAACACACCGAGCGATTCATGGTCATCCAAAGCGCCTACGATCGCTTGAAAAACGTGAAGTCGCGCGTCAAGGAAGATGTCTTTACGCTCAATATGGTTCAGGGGGATTACCTGATTCAGCCCGAGGAACGGAGCGAAAACGGGGAGAAACCGAGCGACGAGGAAGTTTCAGGCGCCCGCACGAAGTATCACGGCAATGCTGGAAACGAGGAGGCAAAAACTGCCTTCAGTCGGCTTCTCTTCAAGCGCGCCCACTACCACTTGGTGAGAAAACAATTCAACGAGGCCATTCGCGACTGGAGCGAAGTCCTCGAAATCGATCCCACCAATGTCCGCGCACGTCAGAACCTCGAGCTTGCCTGCGCCTCTCTGGGAATCACCTACTCCATGCATGGCCTCCACGAGGAAGCCGTCGAAACATGGGAACGGGCACTTGAGCTCAATCCCGACAATGTTGAGGTGATGCACAATATTGCCCTTGTTTCGGAAAAGGCCGGCGATGCCAAGAGGGCCGACCGGTTCTGGACCGAAACCATCAAGCGCTGGAAGGCCAAGTTGGCAAGCAACAACGAGGATGATTACCTGCGTCTGATCATTGTCGAGGCCCTGAACCATCAGGCCGAATATCAGGAGGAACACCCTGAGATTTCCGCCGCTGATCCACGGCCCCAGCAGTCCAGCCCCACACCATCCCCAACATCCGGTTCCTCGTCAAATAATCCCAGGCTTCTGGACCCCAAACCCCAGCCCTCAACTGGGTCGGGAACGGGAAGAACCTCCTCGTCCGAAGTTCGCCAGCCCCCCACCCAGCCAACCCAGTCCCAGCCGCCCGCCAGACAACAGGGAGGGCAACAGGACGTCAGTTCCCGTTCCCGCACGGTGGTCAACAAAATGAGGACAGGGGCTGAAAAGCCAGTGGATATGGGCCCCTCCGCCGGTGCCCTCAGCGGTATCGAGCGGTACCGGGAAATCCTCAACCTCAAGCCCGAGGATTTCGAGGCCCACTTCCAGCTTTGCAACAAACTGATGGACAGCAAGATGTGGGAGGAGGCACTGGAGGAGCTTCAAAAGCTTGCCAGGAAGCACCAGAACAACACCGAGGTGCTCAATCTCATGGGCTGGGCGCTTCTCAACTCGCGGCAGAAGGACAAGGCATTCTCCTGTTGGAAGCGAAGCCTCGCCATCGACCCGAAGAACCCCGCCACCCGCGACAATCTGGTGCGTGCGAATCTTTCCCTCGGAAAATCGTATCGCGACAAGGGCCTGTTCACACCGGCGATGGTTCACTTCAAGCAGCTTCTTGCGTTGATGCCGAGAAGCCCGGAAGTCCACCTTGAGATTGCGGCGACCTACGACATGAAGGGTGATGTGCGCTCGGCGATTTCCGCCTACAACCAGGTGCTGGTCCTCGATCCCAAGAACAAGATTGCCCGCAAGGCAATCAGTGACCTTCGGATGAAACGATGATTCGTGACTGGCTCGACCAATGGTTGTGGCGGGGAACATTCGAAGTGGAATGCGAGCGACTGGATGTCGTCGGCCTGGAGAATGGGAAGGATATTGCGGGATTTCTTGCCGACCATCTGACGGCTGTCACCGAGCAGGTGGAAAATCTGGAGCAGGCGCTCCGGCGGGAGCGATCCCCCGGGCGGGGACTGCACACCGGGGAGCCCGGTGGGGAAAACAAGGAAAGCAGCGAGGCGGAATTCAAGCGATTCGCCCGTTCCATGCTCCCGGCAATGGATGCACTTGACCGCCTGATCGAGTTCGGCGAAACTTTTGAAAGAAAAGACGAGGTCTTCGAGAATTGGATCAAGGCCATCGAGGCACTAAGGTCAAGATTGACAAAAGCACTGGAGTCCATTGGAGTGTCGGTGATTTCCTCCGTCGGACTCGAAGTCGACTTGAATGTGCATGATGTTGTTGCGGTGGTCCCCGCCGGGGAATTTCCACCCAACACGGTTGTGAAGGAGCAGGTGAAGGGCTATTATTTTAGAGGAAAGCTACTTCGGGACGCACGTGTCGTCGTGGCTCAGTAAAGTGACGTAAAGACCAAGGTCAAGAGAGGCAAATACCATGGGACGCATCATGGGCATCGATCTGGGCACCACCAACTCGGTGGTCGCTGTTATGGAAAAAAATGGGCCGTTCGTCGTCCCGAACAGCTTGGGTGAGCGGCTTACCCCCTCTGTGGTGGGCTTCACCAAGTCGGGAGATGTCCTCGTTGGCAAGAAGGCCAAGCGCGGCGCCATCATGAATGTCGGGCGCACGGTCTTCAGCATCAAGCGCCACATGGGAACCAACCATCGGGTACGCATCGAGGGGAAGGAATATACACCCCAGGAAATCAGCGCCATGGTGCTTCAGAAGTTGCGCCAGGACACACAGGATTATTTCGGCGAGGAAATCAATTCCGCCGTCATCACCGTTCCCGCCTACTTCACCGAAGCCCAGCGCTCGGCAACGAAGGACGCCGGGGAGGTTGCCGGTCTTAATGTTCGCCGGGTCATCGACGAGCCCACAGCAGCCGCACTCGCCTACGGATTCGACAAGGACGAAGACCAGATCCTGATGGTTTATGACTTGGGCGGTGGCACGTTCGACGTCAGCATCATCGAGATCCTCAGCGGTGTCTTTCAGGTACGCGCCATCAGCGGCGACACCAACCTTGGTGGTGACGACTTCGACGACATGATCGTCCAGCACCTCCTTGATGAATTCAAGAAGGACAACGGCGTGGACCTTTCCGAGGATCCCATCGCCAAGCAGCGCCTTCGCGAGGCCGCTGAAGAAGCAAAGATTGAGCTTTCCGAACTCAAGGAAACCCACATCCTCGTTGAAGCCATCACCATGACGGACAAGGGGCCCCTCACCCTCGATACCGTCCTGACCCGTGATACCTTCGAAGGCCTCATCGGCGACATGGTTCGCTCCACCAATGGCCCGATGCAGAAGGCCCTCAATGATGCCAACCTCGAGGTCAAGGACATCTCCAACATCCTCCTTGTTGGTGGCTCGACCCGTATTCCCATCGTCCAGAAGGTTGTCCGCGAGTTCGTCGGCAAGAACCCCTACCGCGACATTTCCCCCGAGGAAGTCGTCGCAATGGGCGCCGCCGTGCAGACCATCGTCCTGGCGCCCCTGGAGGGCGATCTCGAGGACACCTACGCCACCCACTACCAGGGTAAGGATCGTCCGGTCATCATCCACATGACCCCCTTCTCCCTCGGCGTTGGTCTCCAAAGCGACCAGATGGGTATTCTCATCGAGCGCAACTCAACGTATCCCACCGAGGTCAAGGACGTCTTCACCACCACCCGTGACTTCCAGGAAGCCATCAGCTTCCCCATCTACGAGGGTGAAAGCAACATCGCCTCGGAGAACACCTTCCTCGACCTGCTTCGCATCGAGGGGATCATTCCCGCGCCCCGCGGCGTTCCCCGCATCGAGGTGACCTTCCGCCTCAACCCGGACCGTATCCTTGAGGTACGCGCTGAGGACCTTGCAAACGGTGTCGAGCAGATCGTCCGCATCGAGGCCACCAACACACGCCTTACCGACTCCGACAAGAACCGCATGATCAAGGAAGCCCGCGAGCGCGTCACCAAGATGCTTCAGGCCAAGATTCGCGACAGCCGTTCCGACGAGGCCAAAAACGTCATCGAGCGCGCCGACAATATCATGGCAACCTCCGGCGAGCATCCCCTCACTGAGGAACTTCGCTCCCAGACCAACCAGCTTCGCCAGGCCCTCGAGTCCGGTCACGAGGAGGCGGTCAACGATCACATCGATGATGTCCTCCGCCTCATGACGGAGATCGAGGCAGGCGTCTGACGGATAACCGCCAGCCAAAAACCTGAAGTCTATACGAGGGGGAAGGCCGGGTGCCTTCCCCCTCTTCACATACCACGAAAGTGAATTTACCGTTCCGTGTCCTCCTCCAAAGAATTTATCGAAGTCCTTGGTCTCCAGTCCCATCCCGAGGGAGGCGCCTTTCGTGAGGTGTATAGATCATCCGACCAGGTCATCCACCCCGCGTCCGGTGAATCCCGATCCACCTCCACCGCCATTTACTTCCTCCTGCAAAAGGGCGAGTTCTCGGCCTTCCACCGTGTCACCTCGGATGAAACATGGCATCTATACAGCGGGGGAGCGCTGGAACTGCACCTCATCCTGGATACGGGTCTCCATCATGTTCACCGCCTCGGCATGGACCTCGCCGCAGGGGAGCGCCCCCAGCTGACCATCCCCGCAGGTGTTCTCCAGGCCGCAATACCGGCCCCCGGGGTTGATCACGCCCTTTGTGGATGCACAGTCGCCCCGGGCTTTGACTTCGCAGACTTCACCATGCCCGCCCGCGGCGAATTGCTCAAAAGCCATCCCCAACACCGGGAAATCATCACCAGGCTGACTAGGGAATGAATCGCTGATGGCAAAGCGAGTCCGTTTGGATGTCCTTCTGGTCGAGCGCGGTCTGGCGGAAAGCCGCGAGCGTGCCCAACGTCTCATTCGCGCGGGTCTTGTCTATACAGACCACGAGCGTCTCGACAAGCCGGGCCGCCCGGTGGATGCCGAAATTTCTCTCTTTGTGAAGGGCGATGATTGCCCGTATGTTTCCCGGGGCGGCCTGAAGCTGGCCGGTGCACTGGATCATTTTGGTGTGGATCCGGCGGGCAGGATCGTCGTCGATCTCGGGGCCAGTACCGGAGGATTCACCGATTGTCTCCTCCAGCGCGGCGCCATTCTTGTTCATGCCATCGACGTGGGAAGGGGCCAACTCCATGAGCGCCTCCTTCGTGATGAACGGGTGATGTCGCGGGAACGTACCCACATCGACGCCCTTGAGCCGGGAATGCTGAATCCATCACCAACACTGGCCGTGGCGGACCTCAGTTTTATCTCCCTGCGACGGGCCTTCCCCGTACTGAAACGTGTACTCCCCGCCGGTGGGAAAGGGATCCTCCTGCTCAAGCCCCAGTTCGAGGTGGGCCGGGCCGGTCTCTCACGGGGAGGGATTCTTCGTGACGATACCCTGCGGGAAAAGGTGCTTCATGAGGTTGTCGAGGCTGCGAAGGCCGATGGAATACAGGTTCTGGGCACCTGCGATTCACCCATCACCGGGGCCGATGGCAACCACGAGTATTTCCTGCATGTTCAGATTGTATAGACACAGGATGTGGCGTGATCCTTACGAGATCCTCCCTGCTTTCATGTCCAATGCAGCCTGATAGACATCCAGCATTTTCCGTGCGTTTAGATTCCAGTCCTGGTGGTTGCTGATGTAATCATTGTTGAACAGCGCCGTCTTTTCCCGTTGTTCCAAACTGAGCATGCCCCATCGCCTGAAGGCGTCGGCAAGGCCCTCGGGGGTTGGCTCCGGTGCGAAAATGCCATGTCCCTGCATGTGGGGCTTCTCCCGCAGGTCCGCCACCGTTTCCCGGTAGCAGGGATGACCCACAAGGATCGGTATCGACCCGCACGCCATCGATTCGAGAAGGGACATCGCCACGAGATCCGTGAGCGGTGCCATTACCGTCCCATCGCAACGTGTATAGAGGGCCGCCATCTCGGCGGGGCTCATGTTGCGTTCCACAAAGCGAACCCGGTCAATGCCCTCGTCACGGGCAAGGGTCTTGAGATTTTCCCAGTCCTCCCCCTTCGCTCCGGCACGAAGGACCAGCAGGATGGTGTTTCCAGGGAGCTCCTCCGATGCCAGCTTCCACCCGCGGAGGATCATGTCTATACGGCAGTACGCCCTTGCAAGGCGCGGGCTGAGCAGTACCCGGGCATCGCCGGGCAGGTCGAGTTCCCCGGAGATCATGTCGACGGCGGAATCCCCTGCGGGCCGGAATTCCCCCGGGTTCACGCCCCAGGAAAAAAGCCTGAACTTCTCCCGGGGGGCGCCTGTCAGGGTGCTCCAATGGGCCTCAAGGCCGGGGGCGTTGGTGGTAATGACATCTGCGGCACGAAGCGCCCTTTTTACCAACTCACGGACCTCCCTGTTCTCCCCCTTGAGGGACTCAATATCCGGCCCCCACGGCGTGAGGGCCCGCGGTATATCCGGGGGCATGTGGGCGAGCATTGGCCCGTAGGAAAGCGCCTCGTGGGCATGGATTACGTCTGGATTTTCCGCACGAATCAGGTCTATATACGCCCGCCACTTGTGGGTGTTGTTGGCGTATTCACCCCCGCGCAGTTTGAAGACAACCAACTTCCGCAAAAACGTCCAATTCGGGGCCACGCGGCGGACCGTCCCGTAGTCCAGGTGGGGCGGAATATCGGTGTCGGAAAAAAGAACCACCTCATGGCCGGCCTGGGAAAGAAAACGACACCAGCGATTCGCGTGTATCTTGTGCGCGGGGGCCAGGACGGCGATTTTCATCTGGAGGGCTTCCTGGAATCCACGATCGCCTGCGCCCCTGCAAGGAACTCCTCAACAGTGCGCTCCTCGGAAAAAACATTCACCGCCTGTTCCCGGGCCTGACGTCCCAGTTCGTCGCGGTGATCCCCATCCGTTGCAAGGCGGGACATCGCCTGAATGAGTGCCTCCTTGTCCCCCGGTGTATAGACATAACCGCCGGTGCCCTGGATGGCCGTACCTGCGGGAATTTTCACGGGAAGCTTCCCACCGGGATCGAGGGCCTCCCGGGCGCCGGAAACGTCGGAGGTGATGACCGGCGCGCCACAGGCCAATGATTCCACCAGCACGTTGGAAAGTCCCTCCGCATTCGAGGCCGTCACAACAGCCCATGCGCTCCGGTAGGCCGTCACCGGGTCGTCAGTCCATTCATCCACGCGAATGGCATCACATGCCGGGCTTTGGCGGACAAGGGTGCGGATGTAGTTGTCCTCCGGCCCCTTGCCGACCAGACGAAGGCGAACCTCGGGGTGCGACTCCCTGAGCGCTGCAAAAGCCTCCAAAAGCAGGGGGAGGTTTTTTTGCTCATGGAAGCGCCCGAGATAAAGGAACTCCTTCTCCGCAGGCCGTTCCTCCGCCGGGGAAAACTTCCCGAGGTCCACGAAATTCCGACACGGGTGGATCTTCTCCGCCGCGACTTTTTCCCGCAGCAGTTCCTCACGCGAGACCCGGGAAAGGCAGAAAAAGCCGTCTGCATCAAGCGCCTTGTTCAGGAGCAACGCCCCTCCCTTGTGCTGGCGAAGGAATTCAATATCGCTGAAGGCTCCCGTGTTTGCCAACCGGTTGCAGTAAATCTTCCCAAGACTCCGGCAAAGCGATTGGAAAACCGCCGAGTGGAGGTACAACTTGTGGCAAAGGCAAACATCCCACTCCGAGGCCAGCCGCGAACCCCACCGCCGCATCTGGGTCATGTAGGTGACCCCCCAAAGGGGTCCCAGGGCGATGGGCTGCACCACCCGGTAGACCTTCAGATTATCCACTTCCTCCTTAATGCTCGGCCGATCATTGCCCGCCTGGGTCAGGACAATCACCGAATGGCCACGCCTCGCCAACGCCTCCGAAAGCCGACGACACCCCTGCTCCATCCCCGCGCTCTTGTGGGGTGGGTAGGCGGATATGACCATAAGAAAGCGCAAATGTCCGACCCTGAGATGGTTTCCGTCCCAAAGCTCGTGGAGAAAGTTACCCCCACAAGAGTGGACTGACCCGATTCGAACTCCTTTCGCCGGGGGGTGAAAGCCTTTTTCCCATTCAGACCCGGGACCGCGAGCCTCCACAAGAAGGGAGCGCGAGCATCCTGCTCGGAGAAACATCACCCCGGCGGGCAGGGAGACCACCCTTGCTCCGGAAATCGTCTTGCTATTCACTTCCCCTCAGGGCTTGCGAACGGATCTGCCCCGCAAAAGAATCGCCCCTTGGTTCGCATCATCCCTTTTCGTACGGACTTGATTCAAATCAAGGAAGGTGCAAACCGCCCCATTGACCGTGTGGATCTCATCCACTTGAAGGGAGAGGAACAATGACACCCGAAGAAATGAAACGCCGCTCCCGAGGCTTCAGCACCGACATGAGCGGCGAGGCCGTCGCCAGGCGGATCGAAATAGTTTCCCAATTGCGGGAAATGGGACTGGCCCTAAAAAAAGCCAAAATCCTCGAAAAACCTCCTCCCCAGTCCCATAATATCAAAGAATAATTCCCCCTTCAACCTTGATTCATCCCTTATCCCCCCGGCCGCCGTAGCCTTGGCGAAGGAGGCTTCTCCTTGACCGCCCTCCTCCCCGCCGCTACGGGTTTTCCTGTACTCTTACTCCGTCCGGTTACCGAGGTTAATGATGAACAGGCTTTTTAACGTTTTTCTGGGGGTATTCAGCCTTCTTCTGGTCCAGCCCGCCCTTTGGGCGCAGGAAATGCGGCCTCTTGGGGCGGTTACTTATGAATCCATCGGGGAAATTCGCCTCGACCGGGAGGAACTGGCCCGCACCGGTTCCGATTTTGACGCCTCCCATTCCAGGGGCGTGTTTGTGGGCGTGGATCGATATACCAGTGATTTTGGCAACCGGCCCACCAACCTGCGGGCGTGTGTGAACGATGCCTTCGATCTGGCGGCGACCTTTGTGGCGCTGGGGCTGCTCGAACCTGCCGGTGCGACCATTGTCTTTTCCGGCGCACCGACCACGGACGCTGCCCAGGCCCATCGAAGGGAACTCGCCGCCGCCGGGGCCACCCTGATAGACAACGCCAATCGAGACACCATCACCGATGCCCTCGAACGCGCCGCCAGCACGGCAGGGGCGCAGGGGATTCTCTTTGTCACCGTTTCAGCCCATGGTTACGAATTGGACGGTAATCTGTTCCTGACGCCTCAGAATTTTCGCTATATGGACGAATCGCCGACTTCGATTGACCTGGCGAATCGGGGAATATCCGAGTCACTTATCAACCAGATCATGGGAGCCTCCCCCGCGCCGCGGCGTCTGGCCGTTATAGACGCCTGCCGGGAAGCGCGGGCCGGACTCGACGTCGGCATTCCCCAGCTCATTGCCTCGGTGCAGGGCGCGGTGACGCTGTATGCCGTCAGTAGTGGCGGCCTGGCGGGCGATGGCGCCGTGAATGGTGAATTTACCGGACGTCTCCTCCACGCCCTCACCACCATTGACCCCCCCGAGGGCCTCGCCGCCGACAGCAACGGCCACGTCACCGTCGGCACGCTCCTTGACTATCTCAACGTTCCCGACCGCACCGAGCAGGACCGTTCGATTTTGAACATGCCGCTACGGGTTCACCCAGCCGAATACCGCCGCGCGGGGCTTTACCGCGAGGCCATCGATGCCTTTGCCGCCACAAAGAACATGGAAAACAGGCTAGCACGGGGACAGCGGCTCTTGACGGATATCACGCTTGTCCATATAGAGGACGCCTTCGAGGAATGGCCGAGGGATGTCGCCGACCTGCTTCACCAGGAAGTGATGGACCTTCTTGGAACGGCTGAGGGACGGGAAAGCACCGCCAATCGTAGACGTTTTGTGGCGAGCTATACACAGTTGCAACAATCGGTGGCGCCCGCCGCGGTGGTCACCGCTCCCGCCCAGACCCCTGAACCCACCCCCCGCGGTGAATCGGAACTGGACCGCATTCAGCGTGAAGCCCGCGAGCGCCAGGATCGACTCGAGGCGGCCCGATCGGCGCTGGAGGTAGTCAGCGAGCTGGAGGACTCCGAATACCTCGACCATACGCAGAAGGCCGAGGCATGGGCGGCGTATAGACGGGAGCATGAGGATGCCAACCACCAATTGGCCCACGCCCGCGAGCGGGAACGGTATTGGAGGGAATGGACGCCCACCCCCCCCCCATACCCCACACCGGCGGGCCCCCAGCCGGGCAGCAAGACCACCATCGACCTTGGCGGGGGTGTGTCGATGACATTGGTATGGATTCCACCAGGGACATTTACCATGGGCTCGACGAAGGCGGAGCAGGACTGGGCGGTTGAAAATGGGCTTCCACGTGAGTTTGCAGACCGTGAATCCCCCCAGACGCGTGTGACGCTGACGGAGGGTTTCTGGATGGGTGAGACGGCGGTGACGCGTGGTCAGTTTGCTCGTTTTGTGCGGGAGACGAACCATCGGACCACCGCCGAGGTCGAGGGGTCCGCCTTTGGATTGGACACGAGCGCTGGTCAATGGAAGTCTATCGATGGCTTGACATGGCGAACTCCAGGTTTTGATCAGGGTGATGACCACCCTGTGGTTTGTGTCTCGTGGAACGATGCGATTGCCTTTACAGAGTGGTTAAGCAGGGAATCGGGGTTGCGCATTGGTCTTCCAACGGAGGCACAGTGGGAATACGCCTGCCGGGCCGGGACGACGACGCGGTATTGGTGGGGAAATGACCCTGCTGCTGGCCGGGGGCGGGTAAACGGTTTGGATGAGGAGGCCCAGAAGATACTTGCCGGTTCAGGTAGAAGATGGAACCACACATTACCATTCAACGACGGGCACATGTACACTTCTCCGGTCCACGCGATGGAGGCGAATCCGTGGGGGCTATACGACATGCATGGCAATGTGTGGGAGTGGACATCGAGTTGGTTTGGGAATTACCCCGGCGGCAATCAGCAAGATTATTCCGGTGCGCAACAAGGTACGCTCCGCGTGATCCGCGGCGGTTCGTGGTTCAACATCCCGCAGGTCTTGCGGTCGGCGCATCGCAACAGGTACACGCCTGACGTCCGGAACAACATCCTGGGGTTCCGCGTCGTCTCGTCCCCCCCCAACAGTTAGTTTTTTGACTCTTTATCCCTTTTGCCCTTTTGAGGGGCGAAATGTGGGCCAGAAACGCCTCCAGACCCCGCGCGAAGCGCGGAAAAAAATGAGAAGATTTTCAAAGTTGGGCAAGTCGCCATTCCTTTCAAACCTCACGCAGAAATTGTCGGAAAAATGCCCTGGGAGCACAAGGATAAAGTGGGTGTAAGTGAAGAAAAATCAGCCTTTTGGCCCAAAGTTGTGAACGATTCCTACGACCTGGCGCTGTGGTATCTGAAGGCCACACCCAAGTTCCAAAAAAGCTCTCGTTTTACCCTTGGGGATCGGATCGAGAGAACCGCCCTTGAGTTGGTGGAAACAGCAATCAGGGCTACCTACACCCGGGACAAGGCGACGACCCTTGATCATATGAACGAGTTGCTCGACCGCCTTCGCCTTCTGACCCGTATGGCCACCGACTTGAGACAGCTTTCCCCCAAGCAGCAGGAATTTACCGTGAAGGCCATCAACAATATTGGCAAGCAAGTAGGTGGCTGGCGACGCTCACTTGACAAGAAACGAGCTTGATGGGTTATGACAGGAAAACTTCGTGACATCTGGCCCAGTATTGCCACCTTTTCCAATCTGGCTCGTGCCCACCGGTTGGCCCGGCGGGGAAAGCTCAAGCGCCCCGAGGTGGCCCGCTTCCACCTCAACTGGGAACTGGAAGTCGTCGGGCTGGAGGAGGAACTTGCCACCCTGTCATGGCAACCGGGCCCGTTTCGGACGTTCACCATCTACGAGGGGAAGGCGCGGGTGATCAGCGCCGTGCCCTATCGCGACCGGGTGGTCCACCAGGCCATCATGAATCATCTGGCGCCCCATCTGGAGAGGAGTTTTGTCTTCGACACCTTTGCCTGCAGGACCGGCAAGGGGACCGAGGCGGCCCGCGCCCGTGCCCAGCATTTCCTCCGCCGCCATCGCTATTTCCTTCACCTCGACGCGGTGAAATACTTCCCCTCCATTCCCCAACCCCGGCTCAAGGAGATGCTCCGCCGCCATGTGGGGGATGGCCACCTTCTGGAAATCCTGGAGCGCATTATCGACCACGATGGCAGCCCCCTGCCCGGCGACCTGGTGGAATGGAGTGAGCGGCGGGGTCTTCCCATCGGCAGCCTGACCAGCCAGTGGTTTGCCAATCTTTACCTCTCCCCTCTCGATCATTTCATCAAGGAGCGCCTTCGGGTCCCCGGTTATGTGCGCTACATGGATGACATGGTCTTTTTTGCCAACGACAAGGAGGAGCTTTGGCAGGCGGAGGGGGAGGCGCGGCGGTTTCTGGAGGAAAAACTCGGCCTTCGGATGCACAAGAATCCCCGGCTGGCACCCAGTTCGGAGGGCCTTTCCTTTCTTGGAATGCAGATTTTCCCGACGTATAGACGGTTGCTCCCCCCATCGGGTTACCGGTTCCAGCGGCGAATGGCGGGTGTGTTGAGGGCGTATGACAAGGGCGCGGCGACGCGGGAAAAGGTGATTTGCCAGTACAATGGCTGGCTGGGCCATGCGCGGCTGGCAAATACGGTTGCCCTGCGCCGCTCCATCCGCGAGTCCCTCTCCCAGGGGCGTCCCCCCGGGGTACGAACCGCGTGATCCGCGGCGGATCGTGGAACAACAACCCGCAGAACTTGCGGTCGGCGAATCGCAACAGGAACACGCCAGACAACCGGAACAACAACCTGGGGTTCCGCGTCGTCTCGTCCCCCCCAACTCCCCACCCGATGGCCGGAGCCGTGGCGTTTACGGACGTGACGGGTGTGCCGCCGGGGTGTTGATCCTCGCGTGCGGGGGCGTCCTGCGCCGCCAGCCTTGGCGGACGAAGAGGGTTTGAACGGGGCTGGTTGGTAGCCTTCACCCAGCCCATAGCTTGATCACTACTGCCAGATTGTGCACCGCGAAATCCCCATGTTGGGCCCGCCGCCGGGGCCCGAATTCGGGGGGGCGGATATCATGAAATTCAGAATTGTCCTCTTGAAATCTCAGGAAAGGAGCGCGAGCATCTTGCTCGCAGGGTATTGCATCTGCGGCAACAAACACCGGCTGATTGTCCACGTGCGATACGACATCGGATTCGTGTACATCCGTTTCCTTGGCACCCACCCCGAATACGACAAAATCGATGCGGAGACGATTTGAGATGATGGTGAAGATTATCCGGACAGAGGCCGATTACGAGGAGGCGATGGGGCGTCTGGAGGAGCTTCTCGATGCCCCCGCCGGGAGTCCTGAGGCGGAAGAACTGGAGGTTCTTTCCCTCCTTTTGGCCGACTATGAGGAGCGGGCCTTCCCCATGGATTTCCCCGATCCGGTGGCGGCGATCCGGTTTCGTATGGAACAACAGGGCCTTGCTCCCCGCGATCTGGTGCCCTATTTGGGTAGCCCGTCGCGGGTGTCGGAGGTTCTCAACGGCCAACGTCGCCTGAGCCTCAACATGATCCGCCGGCTCGTCGATGGCCTGGGGATTCCTGCCGAGGTGTTGATTCGGTAGGGGAATCGGGCGGAAATTTTCCGGGACTGCTCATTTCCCTTGCCATGACCCCCCCCTTTACCGTTTCATCCCCGGCCCTACGCGCATGGACGCCGGTGTGATGTCGCCGGTTCGAGCCCTCTGCGGTGGATCCAAGAAGAGGGGCCCCCATTGAGCGCCCCCAGAGAGAGCAGTCATCATGAATCCTGTCATCAGAGACATCGAGGCTCCCTACCTCAAGACTGATATTCCCTACTTCCGCCCCGGGGACACCATTCGTGTCTCGGTTCGCATTAAGGAAGGGAACAAGGAACGCATTCAGGACTACGAGGGCGTTCTGATCGCCCGCAGTGGTTGTGGCGTTCGTGAAACCATTACCGTGCGCCGTGTTTCCTTTGGCGTTGGCATGGAGCGTATTTTCCAGCTTCACAGCCCCCGCATTGAGGGAATCAAGGTCGTGCGCCGCGGTAAGGTCCGCCGTGCCAAGCTTTACTACTTGCGCAACCTCCGTGGCAAGAAGGCCCGCCTGACGGAACGCCGCATCGATGCCGACAAGCTTTCCCGCGAGGCGGCAGCCACCAACAAGTCCATCATCGACCAGGTCGAACTCGCCGGACAGAACCTCGCCGCTCTGCAGACGGAAACGGCTCCCGCCGAAACCGCCGTTGCGGAAGCACCCGAGGCACCCGCCGAGGACAATGCAGCTGCTGGTGAGGAAAAGGCCGAGTCCTGATTCGACCACCCCGCAGCACCTACCGTTCAAATAAAATCACCCCGGTTGCCTTCCATTGGCCGGGGTGATTTTTCTATTTGGAGACCTGCAGGTGGGTGGTGCGGTTATTCCGAATCGCCGGTATGGAAGAGTAGCCCCTCAATGGGTGGTTGAATTTCCCGCTCCGCAACGGTTTCGAGTTCCATGAGGATCTCCGGATGGTGCGCGGCGAGGTTGGTTGTTTCGCCGGGATCATCGTCCAGATTGAAGAGCTCCCTGACACCGTCGGCCTTGATGACCATCTTCCAGGGATGTCGGAGGACGGCCACCCGTGATGGGGATTCGCCGGGGCCGCCCATGGGCTCGAGGAACGTCCAGACGAAGTGGGGCCGTTCCGGGGGATTGCCCGTGCCGAGGAGGGCGTTGGCGATGGAGCGGCCGTCTATATCCTCCGGCGGTTCGGTGCCGGCGAGATCGGCGAAGGTGGGGAGGAGATCGGCAAAGTCTCCGATGTGGTGGGAGATACTTCCCGGTTCGATTTTCCCCGGCCATGTGGCAATGAAGGGGACCCGGATGCCGCCCTCGTAGAGATCGCGCTTGGCGCCGCGGTAGGGGCCGCTGCTGTTGAAGAAGGCGGGGGAGTGGCCGTCTGTCGCCTGGGGACCGTTGTCGCTGGTGAAGATCAGCACCGTGTTGTCGCTGATGGACGTATTGGCTGCCACGGCGTCCATAATCATGCCCACCTCCATGTCGAGGTAGGTGACCATATAGGCGAAGGCTTTTTCCACCTCGGGCCAGTCCTCGTCGGCGTAGGGATTCTCGCCGGGGGGTGCGACTGTTTCGCGGTGGGGAAGTATATAACTGACCTGGAGGAAGATGGGAGTTTCGCCATCCGCCCCGTCTATAATGTCTATAACCTCCCCGGTCAGCAGGTCGTGGGAATAGACAGTGCGATCCTCCCGGGGAAGGCCGTAATTTCCCTCGATGGGAATCTTCTCCTCATTGCGCCAAAGGGTTTCCGGGTCGTAGTAATGGGCGGAAAGCTGGTCGAGATAACCAAAGAAATAATCAAAGCCCCGGCGGGTGGGGAGGGAATCGAGGGCTTCGGGAATGAGGTCGCCGGTGCCGCCGTGATGCTCGGGGAAGTCCGCCCCGCCGAGGCCCCATTTGCCGATCAGGGCGGTGCTATATCCCGCCTCCTTCATCACCTCGGCAATGGAGGGTTCGTGGGGCATGAGGCGTTGTTCCAGGACATTTCCCCGCACCACCGTGCGGCCGGTGTGGCGTCCCGTGGTCAAGGCCGCACGGGCAGGGGCGCATATTGGTGAGGAGGCGTAGAACTGGGGAAACTGAACGCCAGCGGCGGCGATGCGGTCTATATTGGGCGTCTGGATGACCTCCTGCCCCTGAAAACCAACGTCCCCCCAGCCAAGATCGTCAGCCACGACAAGGATAATGTTGGGCGGGCTCTTTGGCGTACCGGCGCGTTCCCCGTGAACAGCGATGCTGCCTCCGTGGCTGCATCCCGCAAGGAGACCGGCGAGGACGGTGGCGAGGAATACCTTCTGCGTTTTCATTTACTGTCATCCCATGGTGTCGGATTGTGTGGCCCCATCTCGGGGGTGTTTTCAAACCATGCCTGCATTTCGGCGCGGACCTGTTCCAGGAACTCGGGATCTTCCGGTTCGCCGCCACGATCCCCCGTCTCCTCGATCCACTCGTCCAGAAGCGCCCTGAATTGTTCCAGAACCTCCCGATGCTCCGGATCTTCGGCGAGATTGTTCAGCTCGGGGGGAGCGTTGCGCAGGTCTTAAAGTTCCTCGGGGGGGCGCGTGGAATGAAGGAAGAGGAAATCCGCCTCGTCCCCCTGCTCCTCCGCCATTTCGAGAAATAGACGCCAGTCCGGGTAGCTCAACTGCTTGTAGGCGTTGAACTGGAGATACGGGCGGTCGGGGTAAAAGTTTCGTATATAATTATAGTCATGATTTCGGACGGCCCGGATGCGGTCTTCGGTCTCGTCGCCACGATCACGGGCGCTGTATAGATGGGAACGGGGCGAAACACCCGGCTCCAGAAAGGGGCGGCCCTCCATCCATTCGGGCACGTCGATTCCGGCAAAGGCGAGGGTCTGCGCGGTCACATCGATGATGCTGACCAGGTCGTCGCGCACATCCGGCTCCTCGCCGGGGATATGAATGATCAGGGGAACATGGGTGCCGCCGGTGTATAGAAACTGCTTGTCGCGGGCAAAGGGCCTGCCGTTGTCGCCGAAGAAGATCACGATGGTATTGTCGGCGAGACCGTCCGCCTCCAGTTTGTCGAGAAAAATTCCCACCCGGCGATCGAGGAGGTGGATGGAATCGTAATACTGGGCGAGATCCTCGCGGAGGATCGGGTCGTCGGGGTAATAGGGCGGGAGCGTCAACGTGTCGGGATCGACGGGGTTGACCTGGGCCTTCACGAAGGGACGGTGGGGCTGGAAAATATTCACCTGGGCAAAGAAGGGCTGGCCGGGTTCCCGTTCCCGCCATGAGACGCCGTCAAAGAGTGGCCCGTGGTGGAAATTGAGGTCTGTCTTCCCGGGATTGCCCGCGCCGTCGTCGTTGGCGGTGAACCACCCTGCCTCGCGGAAAAGTTCCGTCACCGGCCGCACGCCCCCCTCAAGGGGCTTGTCGCGATTCGAACGGTGGTGATGGGCATTGATCGAGGTTTGGTACATCCCCGTCATGAAGCCGGAGCGGCTTGGGGAGCAAATCGGCGAAGTGGTGTGGGCATTCGTGAAGCGCAGGCCGGTGGCTGCAAGGCGATCCAGGTTCGGAGTTTCCAGCCCGGGCGTTCCGTAGCACCCCAATTCAGGGCCGTGGTCATCGCTGATAATCCAGAGGATATTCATCGGCGCCCTGACGGGCACTTCCGGATCCTTGGCGGGGCGGACCGTTGCCCCGGGCACCATGGAAGTCATCGCGAGAAGACAACCGGCGACTGTCAGCTTGGAGATGGAAAATTGCAGCATCGTGAGCACTCCTGATTCCAGATGATTGATATTGCCCCGAAGGTGGTCAAGCCCTTCCTTTGGACCGAATACGGCGCCATCCGGTGCTTTTGAAAAGGGATCACGATGCTGACAAATGGCGGAATCTGGCGGGATACGGCGGGCGAAATCATCCAGGCCCATGGCGGTGGCATCCTCCATCATGGGGGGAAATGGTATTGGTACGGGGAAAACAAGGGGGGGGAAACGTATCGGAAGGGGGAAATCGACCGCACCGATGTCATCGGCATTTCCTGTTATTCCTCCACGGACCTCGTTTCCTGGAAACATGAAGGGGTGGTTCTTCCCGCCGTGGCGGGGGAGGAGGATCACGACCTCCACCCCTCACGGGTTGTTGAACGTCCCAAGGTCCTGCATCACCGGGCATCCGGGCGGTTTGTCATGTGGGTACATATAGACACGTGGGATTACCGCACCGGCCATGCCGGGGTGGCGGTGGCTGATTCCCCGACGGGCCCCTTTCAGTATCTTGGTTCGGGCCGGCCCCTGGGGCACATCAGCCACGACATGACGGCCTTCACCGATGAACGGGGGGTGGGGTGGCTGGTTCATTCCGCCGACTGGCATTCGGCCCTTCACATTGTTCGCCTGAGCGAGGATCTCACCGAGCCTGCCGAGGTTGTGGGGATTGAATTTGTCGGCGCCCGCCGCGAGGCACCGGCCCCCTTTCAACACGATGGGAAGTGGTACATGCTCACCAGCGGCTGCACCGGTTGGGAACCCAATGCGGCGGATCTGGCCGTTGCCCCAAATCCATGGGGCCCATGGCAGTCACTCGGTGATCCCTGCCGCGGTGGCGTGGATCCCGAACTGACATGGCATTATCAAAGCACCTTCGTTGTCCCCGGACGCACACCGGGACATTTCATGGCGCTCTTTGACCGATGGAATCCGGGAAACCTGGGCGATTCGCGGTATATATGGCTTCCCTTTCAAATGAACGGTGCGGATACCGTCATTGAGTGGCAGGACTCGGTCGATCCATCGCGTGTCTAGACGGGAAGTGGGGGCATTTTCGAACGCCTGGCGTGCCTCCGGCACGCGATTTCTTTGTCGACAATATCCCCACATCGCGCTTCGCGACGATATGGGGCCATCCCTCTTCCTTCCCTCCGGGAAGGCGTGGCTGATTAATGGAAGATATTGGGAGAATTTCTGCAGTAGTTTACACGGGATGATGTGTCACTCTGTACAGGATCAATATCCATCATCCAAGTTTCCAAGGGCGAATATATAGATGATATTGGAAGTACATACCCACCATCGCGGATGCGATGGTAGAAGGATGGCCCCCTATTGTGCCGACAGGCCAATGGGGGGTACATGAGCATCATGAATTGCGTGCTGGAAGCACGCCACTTTTACTGTCAATGTCAGCGCTTCGCCAGAACTGCCTTCTCGTAGTCGCGGACCTCATTGAGCCACTCAATTCCCGCAGGGACACCGTGGCATGCGCAGTAGGCGCCCCAGACAGCATCCGCGGGCATCATCTTCAATTCCTCCTGAAGGGCGAGCCGCGTTGTATAGTCGCCTTCAAGCTCCACCGCGCGCATCTTGTCCGCAGGCTGGAGCATTGCCAGCATGAGCGCCTTGATCATCGCCCGCGTACCAATAACCCAGGCGGCAATACGGTTGATGCTTGCATCAAAGAAATCCAGCCCCACATGAACGCGATTGCTGAAATCGTTGCGGACAATTTCCTCGGCAATGGCACGAAGCTCGTCACCGAGCGTCACCACATGGTCGCTGTCCCACCGAACGCCCCGACTGACGTGGAGGAGGATTTCATCGAGGAAGGCCAGCGTGGAGGAAATCTTGTCGGAGATCACCTCCGTCGGGTGGAAGTGCCCCGCATCCAGGCAATACAGCACCTTGTTTTCAAGGGCGTAGGCGAGATAGAACTCGTGGGAGCCGATGACGCACGCCTCCGAGCCGATGCCAAAGAGCTTGCTTTCCACGGCATCCAGGTTGTGGGCCGGGTCGATCTTTTCGGCAAGAACCTCGTCGAGGGCCTTCTTCAGGCGCATGCGCGGTGTATAGCGGTCCACCGGAACATCCTTGAAGCCATCAGGAATCCAGATATTGGTGACCGCAGGGGTTCCCAGTTCCTGTCCGAAGTGTGCGCCAATTTTGCGGCTGGCGATGCAGTGCTGGATCCAGAAATCGCGTACCGACTTGTCGGGGTGGGAAAGGGTGAATCCGTCGCCCGCCATGGGGTGGGAAAAGCAGCTCGGGTTGAAATCGACGCCGATCTTTTGCTCCTTTGCCCAATCCACCCAGCGACTGAAGTGGGCCGGCTCGATGTCAGTCCGTTCCACCTTTTTGCCGCCGGTTTCCAAATAGATGGCATGGAGGTTCAGGCGGTGTTTGCCGGGAAGAAGTTTGTAGGCAAGCTCAAGGTCCTGGCGAAGTTCATCGGCGTTCCGTGCCTTGCCGGGGTAATTCCCCGTCACGGCGATCCCGCCCCCCAGCTCGCCGTCGGGGTTCTCGAATCCGCCGACGTCATCCCCCTGCCAGCAATGAAGGCTGATGGGAATCGTGGCGAGCTTCTCGATCACCTTGTCCGTGTCCACGCCAATGGCGGCGTAGCGCTCCCGGGCAAGCTCGTAGGCGGCGGGAATGTTGTCCTTGTTGCTCGGGGTCATCACTTGTCTCCTTTGCGGTTGTTCATACGTTTTGCTGCTGCATCCCATGCGGGAGTGTCCTGCGGATGATAGACTTCCAGATTACTGGAGGCGGCCACGATCCGGCGTGCCCCGTCAAGGTCGTCCACATCACCGGTGGCCATCGCCTGAACCATGATGTTGCCGATGGCCGTCGCCTCGGCGGGGCCTGCCACCACTTCAATGGCGCAGGCATCTGCCGTCATCTGATTGAGAAGTGTGTTCTGCGTACCGCCACCAATAATGTGTAGACGTTTCGTGGTGCGCCCAAGGACGCCGTCCATGCGCCGCAGGTTTTCCCGATAACAAAGTGCCAGGCTTTCCATGGCGCAGCGAATGACCTGACCCCTGGACTCCGGCACCGGTTCGCCCGCCTCGCGGCAAAGGGTCCTGAGCATTTCCGGCATATCCTCGGGAGCCAGCAGACGCTTGTCCTCCAGGTTAACGATGGAGCGGAACGGTTCGGAACGCCCGGCCTCGGCGGCAAGTGTTCCGTACTCCAACCCATCCTTCTTTCCTCCTGCTTCCGCGATCCATGCGCGGCGGCATTCCTGGATGATCCAAAGACCGATGATATTTTTGAGGAAGCGGATGGTGTTGGAAACGCCCCCCTCGTTGGTAAAGAAAGCGTCGAGCGAGGCGTCGGTAATGTGGGGCTTGTCGAGTTCCGCCCCCAGCAGCGACCAGGTGCCGCTGGATAGATACGCCCAGTCCTTCTCCGCATTCGTTGCTGGTGCGGCAACAACAGCGCATGCCGTGTCGTGAATGGCTCCGGAAATAAAGGGGGTGCCTTCCTTGAGTCCTGTTGCGGCGCAAACTTCCGGAAGAACCGGCCCAAGGACCGTCCCCGGTGGGGTGACACGGCTGAGGAAACGTGTCGGAATACCGAAACGCTCCACCAGGTCGGCATCCCATTCCAACGAGCCCGCCTTCAGCATTTGCGCGGTCGAGGCGATGGTGTACTCGCAGGACTTCACCCCGGAAAGCCAGTAGCCAAGGAGGGGACCAATAAAGAGCAGGTCGCTGGCGATCTGGAGGACGGGGGCCTTTGCCTCCTGAAGGGCAAGGAGTTGGTAGATCGTGTTGAAGGGAAGGGAGACGATGCCCGTGCGCTCGTAAATTTCCCGCTCCGGCACCGTCTTGTAGGCAAGTTCCGCCATGCCATCGGTGCGCTTGTCGCGGTAATGACCCGGATTGCCGAGGAGGGTGCCCGATTGATCAAGGAATCCGAAGTCCACTCCCCAGGTATCGATGGCAACCCCGGCGAATTCGGGGCCGTGGTCGCGGACACAAAGGGAGATGCCCCGGATGATCTCCTCGTGAATGCCGGTGATGTCCCATTGCCGGGTGCCAAGGATCGTGACCCCGCGGGTGGGGAAGCGGTGGACGACGTCCGTCGTGAGTTTCCCATTATGGAGGGTTCCGACGAGGGCGCGGCCGCTTTCAGCGCCGAGGTCAAATGCGAGAAACTTTTTGCTCATGGATGGGTTCGCCACCTGGTCGGAAATTTGGACCGCCCGGGAGGGGTTTTGGGGATTGGGCCCGGGGTGTTGAAAAGGTGCCGCGGGGGGGGGGGGGGGCCCCCCCCCCCGGGGGGCA
>JAFIGB010000131.1 GCA_020831705.1 Candidatus Sumerlaeia bacterium
GGTCAACAACTGCAATGACATCAACTCCCCTTTCCATATAGGCGGAGGCCATGGCGACACCAACCTTGGCGCAATAGTCGAGGAGTTCCTCAAGAAATTCAGGCTCGTCATATAGGTCGAGAAAGATGTCATTGCCGCGCATGTGGGTGGCGAGGGTGAAGGGGCCTGTAATGAGACCGAAGAGGGCGACATCCTCCCCCATTTCCCTGTATAGACGCTCCGTTGCCTCAAGGACCATGGGTAGGCGTCCAGCATCCAGGGAGAATTCGGGAAGGCGGGATACATCCCCGATTCCCTCAAGGGGATGGGTGGCAACACAGGGGGGAAGATCCTCCGCCCAGCGAAGCTCACAACCAAGGGCCTCCGCTTCCAATTGGAGGTCGAAGATGACGGGAAGTCCATCGGGCCTGTAAAGCTCCCTCGCCTTATTTTGACCTTCGACAATGAGGTCAGCGGAGCGAAGATACTTGTCTGCGGTGACGCCAACAAGGGATGCACCATGGCATCCGACGAAGGGAAGCCAGGGGTTTCTTGGAACTGGTTTGCGTTCCATCGTGTTGAGGAGAAGTTGTTTGCCGTTCATGAAGAGCGCCTCCGGGAAATGCGGACAATAAGTATCCTCGTGGTCGCCAAAGCAAGGTGAACCGTGAGGCGGATGCCCCAACCCTGCACTTTGAACAAGAATCGAGTACCCTCCATCAACATTCACCCAACCAGGAGATGAGGGGCATGGAGGAGGCAATCAACGCAATCACACATGATCATACAGCCAAGGGAGACGGCTTAACTTAATCATATCAGAAAGACCAGTCATGAGCGTTCAATCTCTAGTTGACACGGTCCGATGATTGAGAGTGACATCATTTTATTACCGGTTGCTGAGAGGTGACAACAATGCATGCCCTGGAACGACGGCGAAAGATCCTTGAAATGCTCAAGGACAACCCCTTTGTCAGTGTCAGTTTCGCCCAGGACACCCTGAACTCCAGTCCTGCCACGATTCGCCGGGATTTCACGGACCTTGCCCAGCAGGGCCTCGTTGTCCGGGGTCAGGGTGGCATTCACCGCATCGACGATGCTCCCATCATGGGCGTCCTTCCCTTCTCCCGCCGCCGGATCGATCACCCCGAGGGGAAGTCCCGGATCGCTGCCGCCGCCGCTGAATTGCTGGAGGACGGCCAGATTGTCATCATTGATGGGGGCACCACGACGATGAAACTGGCGCGATGCATCTCCCCCCACGTCCGGGTGATTACCAATTCCCTCCCCCTTGCCCAGGCACTCAATGAGCCGGTGAACGGAAAAAATGTCGTCCCCGAGGTAAACATGACCGGCGGATATGTCTATCCACGGAGCGAGGTCCTTCTCGGCCCCCAAACGGTGAAGTCCCTCCAGGAGTACAATGGGAACTGGGCGTTCATCAGCGCCAATGGAATCATGCCCGATGGCGTCTTTAATTCGAACAACCTCGTGGTTGACACACAGCGGATGATGATCCAGCGGGCGCAGCGGTTGGCCGTCCTGGTTGACAGCAGCAAGATGCTTCGACCCGCCATGGTGAAGGTATGTGACCTTCAGGATATAGATTGCCTCATCACCGACGCCAACCCACCCGGAGAACTTCTCGAGGCCCTGACGGAGAAGGGCGTGAAGATCATTGTTGTCTGATTCCTGATGCTACCTATAAGCACTTGATGAATGAATACCCCCCGATGCGATGGCACCGGGGGGTATTATTTCTGTATATTTTGAGGGATGCTACCAGTCGAAGACCGTTCCCATCAGTTCATCGGGATTGTCCCGAAGAGTCTCGTAAATCTCCTTGGCCTCGGTGACCGGGGCCACCCTGGTGAGAAGGGGGGAGAGGTTGATGCGGCCTAGTTCGACATACTTGCAGAGGAGGTGAAGATCCTCCCTGTCGAAGTGGCTGTTCTGCAGGATGGTGACTTCCCTGCCCTGACCCGTGTTGAATGTATAGTCAACGCGGAAGCGACCGGCGATGAAGAGGAGGCGGCCCTTTGGCTTCAGGGCGAGGATCATTTGATCCTCCATCCCGACGACTCCTGCAAGGTCGATGACGACGTCGAAGGTTTCCGGCTTGATATGCGTGTCCCAACCGTTTCCTGCCGTGTTGTGTGCCTCCTCGACGGCATTGATCGTACGTGCAATTTCAAGGCGCTTGTCATTGATGTCGGCGATGGTGACTCGCCCGCCCATGACATGGGCAATTTGCGCGGCGATCTGGCCGATGCAACCAGCTCCGACCACGAGAACCTTTTCACCCAGCCGAATGTTGGCATTGCGGCAGGTGCGCATGGCCACCGATGCCATGCCGAACAGGGCGGCCTCGCGCTTGTCGACGGATTCCGGAATCTTGACATAAAGCTTCCATGCCGTGTCAAAGAGCGCGCAATCCCCGTGGTCTGCGGAAAGATAGACAATGTCACCAACGGCGATATCGTCGACACCCTCACCCACCTCGACCACCTCACCGACGTTTTGGTAGCCCCACGGACAGGGTAGTTTCTCGTCAGGATTGGAGTAGTTCCCGCCGGTCAGGTCATTGCGTTCCGTTCCATTGGTGACGCCGGTGTGCAGTGTTTTTGTCCGAAAACACCCCGGCTTGGTTTCTTCCGGGTCGGGCCAATTGTCGATAAGGAATTTTTCCCTTTTGCCATCCTTGCCGAGATGCGTGGCGAGTACCTTCATGATTTATCTTCCTCGGGGCGGGGATATCGCTCCGTAGGGATGCGGGCGAGTTTCAGGATGGGAATATAGCGTTCCCTTTCCACGTAGTAGTGGCCGGGAGCGTGGGAACCGGTGGGCATGGTTCCCAAGAAGACAGTGATTTCAAAGTCGTCGCTGTTCGGCCCGTCAGAACCGTGTTCATATCCTGCGGGAATCATCCAGACATCCCCGCCCTCGAGTTCAAAATCCACCCGTTGTCCCTGATGATCGATCCAGTATCCGTTACCCTTCCCCTTCAGGATCAGCCATGTTTCATCGTAATCGTGAAAGTGTTTCTCACAGTCAGGGAGCTTGAATCCCTGCTTCATGTGTCCCTTGTGTAGTGCCATTTTGATGAGCTTCCTTGTCATGGGTTTGCGGTGTGTACAACATGTTGGGTGGAGCGGTGCATTTATCAGGCCGGATATCATGGAAGGGGTTCGATTCGAAATAGCCAGCACTGGTGCATCGTTTTCCGCCCCTCGCCATCTCGTCAGGGGGAATGTAGTGTCACCTGTGTGTTTACCCCCCTGGATACTTGGCAAGCCATTCATAGATTGTCTTACGGGTGACACCCATCTCACGGGCGACTTCCGACTTATTGCCCCGGTGTTTCTTGAGAAGGGAATGAAGCCGCGTCCCCCGTCCATTGAGATCCTGCGCGGTGGACGATTTTGCTGCCTGGGGAAGATGATCCCGGAGCGCCTCGGCAAGTTCGAAATAATCCTCCAGCCAGGCGGTTCGAAAAGGTGCCCCACGACCGATAATCAGACAACGCTCCACGGCATTGCGAAGCTCGCGGACATTTCCCGGCCAGTCATGGCGCGCAAAAGCATCAAGCACCTGGACGGGAATGCTTGGAATGGGAAGGTTATAGCGCTGGGAAAGCTCGGCGGCGATCTCACGAGTCAGGGCGGGAATGTCCTCGCGCCTTTCCCGCAGGGGGGGAATGCGAAGGACCACAATGCTGAGACGGTAGTAAAGATCGAGTCGGAAATCTCCATCCCGGACGAGTTCCTTGAGGTCCTTGTTGGTGGCCGCAATGACACGAACGTCAACAGGTATCGTCCGGTCCCCGCCAATGCGGACGATTTCCCTTTCCTGGAGGACACGGAGGAGACTGGCCTGGACCGGCGATGGCAACTCCGCAATTTCATCCATGAAAAGTGTCGCCTTGTTTGCCTGCTCGAATTTCCCACGGTGTTGGGCATGGGCACCGGTAAAGGCACCACGCTCGTGGCCAAAGAGTTCCGACATGGCAAGGCTTTCACTGATGGCACCGCAGTTCAGACTGACGAGGCGACTCCGTGACCTGGCACCCAGCCGATGAATTTCCTGGGCGACGAGTTCCTTCCCTGTTCCGCTTTCCCCCACCACCAGGACGGGTGCATCACTTTCCGCTGCCAGACGGATCAGCTCGAAAACTTCCCTCATACGGGGGGAGGAACCAAACAGGGATCCCAGCCGGTTCTGGTTCCAGCCACGGGCAGCTGTTTCCTTGAAGGCGCGCATGGTTTGGGAAACAAGAGGGGCCGCGGGGAAGCACTCAATCGTACTGCCTCCGATATATCCATGGGCGCGGGTGCGTTGGTAAATGACGGCGGTATCCTGGGGAAGGACAACGGGACCGCCGTATATAAGGACACGGCATTCGGGGTTGATTGCCTCGACAGCGCTGATGACGTCATTGGTGAGATGGACAGTTTCATTGAGGCGGGCCTCGCGCTCGCTTTGATCCATTTGACGCCATTCGGCAAATCCAAGGTCGAGGTTGATGATCCGAACACCGGCATGGGCCAGTTTGCATGCCTCCTCGACATTGAAACAAAAACCAACGGTTTCAAATCCCTCCTCCACGGCACGGGCGAGCATCTCAACCTCGCGATTGTAACCAAGCCCTGCCTCCTCAATGGCTTCGCGATACAGACCGTCCAGAAATCCAACGGAGGGGAAGTTGGTGATGCCGCTGACTCCATGATCCCGCAGGCGTTTGAAGAGCCCGATGAGATGAAGGGAGGGATCCTGGGCGCAGACTCCAATGAGGGTGGGTGTATGCTTGAGGCGCGGGAGAATGGTGCGGACTGCGGCGTCCCATGTGAGGGAATTGGCATTGGCAAAGGGGAGAAGTGCGGCGGAGGAACTGCAGCCATTGGCGCGAAAGAGTCCGGCGCTAAGGATGAGAAGGAAGTCAGCGCCACCATCCTCGGCGGCCTCCGCCATCATGCCGCTGCCAACGGCGGCCCCGACGAGTCTGGTGTTGTTGCTGTTTATCAGTTTGCTCATGCTGTGTCCCCCATGTGTTACCCCACAGGTGTATACCGAAGGTGTCACCATCACCACCCCCCGCCGTCAATTTGAATCGGTTAAGCCGCTGCAAAAATCATTTAAGTCTAATGATTGGAGCGATTTTAATTTGTTTACCTGAACGGTTCAAATTGAGGCACGAACCGTGCCCTAGGTCAGTCGAGTTGGAAAGGAGATCAATGCCATCATGAGCCACACAATTTGCCTTCTCGGCGCCTTCGACACGAAGGGACCGGAATATGAGTTCGTACTTGGGTACCTCAGGGAGGAGGGCTTCGGGACTTTTCTTGTCGATGTCGGCGTGCTTGGAAAAAGCAGCTTAACCCCGGATGTATCAAGTTCGGAAGTCTGCCGTGCCGGTGGTGGAGATTTTGAGGCCCTTCGCCGCAATGAAGATCGTGGTGAGGCCGTTGCCGCGATGAGCCGTGGCATTGCGCGCCTCCTTCCTGAATTGCACAAGAAGGGAAAGTTCGATGGCGTGATCGCCCTTGGGGGTACGGGGGGAACCTCGGTGGCCTGCGCAGGGATGAGGGAGCTTCCCCTTGGAGTCCCGAAGGTCATGGTATCCACGGTGGCGGGAACCGATGTTTCCGCCTACGTGGGTGTGAGCGACATCCTCATGTTTCCGAGCATCGTGGATGTGGCGGGCATCAATGAGATATCGCGCGAGGTCTTCGCCCGTGCCGCGGCGACTGTTGGGGCGATGGTCAGCGCCAAAATACCGGAGGGAATTTCGAAGCCACTCATTGGGGCGACGATGTTCGGCAATACCACGAAGGCGGTGGGGATCGCCCGGGAAATTCTGGAGAAGGAAGGTTATGAGGTTCTTGTCTTCCATTGCACGGGAAACGGTGGCAGGACGATGGAGGCCCTTGCTGCGGCAGGAAAGCTCGCCGGTGTCCTTGACCTGACAACAACGGAGTGGGCGGACGAGCATGTCGGCGGCGTGTTCCGCGCCGGTCCCGACCGCCTGTCCGCTGCAGCGCTCAATGGCATCCCCGCCATCGTGACCCCGGGATGTCTGGACATGGTGAACTTCTGGGCACCTGAAACAGTACCGGAGAAATTCCAGGGACGCACCTTTTATCCCCACAACCCCAATGTCACCCTGATGCGTACAACCACTGAGGAGTGCCGAGCGATTGCGGCAATATTCGCGGAAAAGCTCAACGCGAGCAAGGCACCGATAACGGTTCTCCTGCCGGCAAGGGGATGGAGCGTCATCGATTCCCCGGGAGGGCCGTTCTGGCTCCCCGAGGCAAATACCGCCTTCCATGAGAAACTGAAGGCGGGGCTGAATTCGGGTATCAAGGTCCTGGAAATGGACAACAATATCAACGATGAGGAATTTGCCGCGGCATGCGCCCGGGAACTCCTTGCAAATATCAAATCCACGAAAGAAACGTAAAGGAAACGGACATGGCTGAATCCAGATCGGATATTATTTCAAGGTTCCGCACCAAGATCAAGAATGGTGGTCGAATCATTGGTGGTGGCGCTGGTACGGGTATCAGTGCGAAGTGTGAGGAGGCGGGAAAGATCGACCTGATTGTGATCTATAACTCGGGCCGCTTTCGCATGGCGGGACACGGATCCCTGGCGGGCCTGATGCCCTTTGGGGACGCCAATGGAATTGTCCTGGAAATGGCAAACGAGGTCCTTCCCGTGGTGCGCAAAACACCGGTACTCGCTGGGGTATGTGGGACGGATCCCATGCGCCTGATGCCAAATTTTCTACGCCAGGTCAGGGATGCAGGTTTCGCCGGTGTGCAGAACTTTCCCACCGTTGGCCTTATAGACGGAACCTTTCGCGCCAATCTCGAGGAAACGAACATGGGATACGCGAAGGAGGTGGAGATGATTCGTATGGCCCACGAACTGGACCTGTTGACGACACCGTATGTCTTCAGCGTGGAGGACACCGTTGCCATGACTGAAGCGGGGGCGGATATACTCGTCGCCCACATGGGACTGACAACCTCAGGATCCATCGGTGCCCAAACAGCCAAAAGCATGGACCAGTGCATCGAGTTGATTGATGCCATCACGGAGACTGCCAAGAAGATCAGGCCGGACATTATTGTCCTTTGCCACGGCGGTCCCATTGCCGAGCCGGAGGATGCCGCCGAGGCCCTGAAGCGATGCAAGGACGTTGACGGCTTTTACGGAGCAAGCTCCATGGAACGGCTCCCAACGGAACGTGCCATCACGGAACAAACCCTGCGGTTCACCCAGATCTGATCTATTCGCCAGAAAAAGGAAACGAGACATGAAAAAAGTTGGCAGCATGAACAGGCGGACATTCTTCCGGAATGTCGCCTTGGGCACGGCAGGGATCGCCGCAGCATCGATCGTTCCCGCCACGGCCCTGGGAAGGAGCAGTCGCCCGGCACCTTCGGGACGCATCAATCTCGGTGTAATCGGATGCGGGGGCATGGGATTCATCAATATGTCGAACTTTATGGGCCTCGACGACGTCGAAATTCTCGCCGTGTGTGATTGTGATACCCGCCGGGTAAAGACGGCCCTTGATGTCGTTGGCAACCACGAACGCCAGAAGCATGGCAGGTCCAATCCCGTCGTCAAAGGATACCACAAGTTCGAGGAACTCCTTGAACGCAACGATATAGACGCCGTCCTCATTGCAACGCCTGATCATTGGCATGCCGGCATGGGCATCGCCGCAGCAAAGGCAGGCAAGCATATATACGGGGAAAAACCATTGGCACGGACTATCCGCGAGGGGCGCGACATGGTTCGTGTGGTGGAGCGCCACAATACGGTCTTCCAGATGGGAACCCAGACCCGCTCGAACCTCGCCGTGCAGAATGTCGTCAACCTGCTCCACTACGGTGTCATCGGCAACATCCAGCGCGTGGAATTGAACCTGCCCCAATATGGCGGCTGGCACCACCTTCCCGCAACGGAGCCACCCGAGGAACTGGACTACGAACGCTGGCTCGGGCCGGCCCCATGGAGGCCATATATTGCCCATGCAGTACACGGAAATTTCCGCACCGTGATGGATTTTTCTGGTGGCACGATTACCGACCACGGTACGCACCGACTTGATGTCTCCCAGTGGGGATGCGGCCTGGAAAATGAAATGCCCATCGAAATCGAGGGCGAGGCCATGTATCCCAAGGATGGCCCCTTCGATGCACCAACCATCGCCAAGTTCGAGATGAAGTTCCGCAACGGCATCACCTATTTCTGCGAAACCGAGCCTGACACGTTGAAGTGGGGCGTCAAGTTTATCGGTGACGAAGGGTGGATCCATGTGCCCATGGAGGCCCCCCTCCCCCACCTGCCCATCACGGCCAGCAACCCCAAGCTGCTGGAAGTTCGGGTGCCGCCATCAAAACGGGTGGCCTATCCAAGCGATAATCACTGGTCGAATTTCATCGAATGCTGCAAGACGGGAGGCCGACCTGCCCAAACGATCCAGGTGGGAAATATCAGCACCAACCTTTGCCACCTGGCCAATATTGCCATGGAACTGGGACGCCCCCTGCGTTGGGACCCGGAAAATGAAATCTTCCCCGGCGACCCGGAAGCAAATGCCAAACTGGACCGACCGAAGAGAATGCCATGGGCGCATTTCTTCCAGGTATAATTGAACCCTCCTCCCCATCATACGGAAAGACAGATACATGCTTCGAATGAAAAATCTCTCCAAGACCGTCTATACGCTGGGCAGCGCCACCCTGCTCCTTGCGTTGTCGGCAACTTCCCTTTCCGGGGAACCCGTTCGCCTGTTGCTTCTGACAGGTGGTCACCCCTACGATCTCGATGAATTCCATGCCATCTTTGACAATATGGAGGATGTGGAGGTTACCCACATCGAACTGGAGGACCACTCGGAGGTCTTCGAGGATATTGCCGCCTGGCCCTACGACACCATCGTGTTCTATAACATGACGCAGGAACTTTCCGACCGTCGGCTGGAAAACATCTTCACCCTGACGGAATGGGGCGTGGGCATGGTGCCCCTCCACCACGGGACCCTTTCCTGGTTCGGCCAACCTAGAATCAAGGAAATCTTCGGGGTTCAATTTCCCGATGTTGGCCCCTTCGGTTTTCATCTCAACCAGACATTCACTTACAATATCGTCGACCCGGATCACCCCGTAACACACGGTATGGAGGACTGGGAGGCCATTGATGAGACATACACGAATTGGTACGGGGAAGGGGTTGAAGGAAATCGAGTCCTGATCAAGACGGACCATGAGCCCTCCGACCCGGAACTGGTCTGGGATCGCCACGTGAACAACTCGCGCATCCTCACCATTGTGGGTGGGCATGATCGCTTCATGTTTGAAAACCCCAACTATAACGAGCTTCTTTACCGGGCGGTCTTGTGGACCAGTGGCCGACTTCCCCTGGAAGTTGGTGGCGAGGGTCTGCCCAATTCCACCATTTATCGTGAATACTACGAACTTCCCGCCCTTATAGACAGTTTCGCGAATTACGATGCGAGCGAAAGCAGGGCCGCTCTGGTTGCCGTGGAGGATCGCCTGGCCGATGGACAGGGCGGCGAAATCCTGAACGCAATCGTCGAAGTGGTAAATGACGATTCCCGCTCCATGGCCGTGCGAACTTGGGGTATGCGCCAGTTGGGATATTATGGAACGCCGGCAAACCTTGAAGCCGTCGCGGGTCTTCTCCTCAACGAAGAAATGGCCAATATCACCCGCTACGCCATGGAAAAATCAGTCCATCAAAAGGCGGATGAACTTCTTCTCGCTGCATATTCCGACGCATCGGGTGATATACGCCAGGGAATCGCCATCACCCTGACACAACGCAAGAGCGATCACGCTGTACAGACATTGGCGTCCCTTCTTGGGAGCGATGATGAAAATGACATCCTTGTTGCCGCCTCCGGTCTTGGGAAACTTGGTGGTCAGGATGCCCTGCAGGCCCTGGAAGAGAAGGAAAAGGAGGTGGATGGAAAACTCCGTGTCATCCTTCACAATGCTCTTCTTTCATGGGCAGGGATCAGCCCGGGTCCGGATGCAGATCGCATTTTAGCAGACATGAAGGACCGGGGTGCATCACCGATCATTCGTGGAAATGCATGGCGAGGGTATCTGAATTCCTCCAGCGAGGCCGCAGGTGACCTTGCGACGGCGCTGAAGTCCGACGAACAACGAATCCGCACCGCGGCCATCAATGCGCTTGTGGAACTGCCATCAAGTGCCTTCGTGTCCGACCTGGTCGACCACTTCCCGTCGATGTCCTCCCGCGATCAGCTTGGTGTGCTGTATGCCCTTGAAGAACGGGCTGATGCATCCACGCTGCCGGTTGTTCATGCTGCCCTGGGCAGTGATGATCCGGATATCGTGGCCAATGCCATTTATGTGGCAGGAAGCTTTGGTACGGTGGAAACGGCCAGGGCAATCATTGCAATGATCAGCGAAATGGATATGTCCCAGCGTTCCATCGCTGTTGAAAGCCTGGCCCATCTGGCTGGCGACGAGATCAATCCGCTGCTGGTGTCCTCACTGGAAGCTGATGATCCAGTCGTGCGGGTTGCCCTGCTTGAGTCACTTGAGAAGCGACTGGCAGACGAAAAGCTTGATTCCATCTTCGTCTATACGGAAGACGAGGTCGCCCAGGTACGCGCCGCCGCTTACAACACGCTGGGACAACTCGGGGATGATGGGACATTTGACCGAATTCTGGAGAAGTTTATTGGACTTGATGTTGCCAGCGATGAGCGCTTTGCCAATCGTGCCATGACGGACCTTCGGCGCCGTTCGGACCGGCAGGATGAACAGCTTGATCAAATCCTGGCTGTACTTCCCGAGCTTTCCGAGTCGAAGGCCAATCTACTCATCGGTACCATTGCCACGGGCAGCACAGATGCGGCGGCGAAGGCCCTTGATGAACTTGTGGGATCGGAAAGCGAGTCCCTTCGCCTTGCAGCGATTCGTTCCCTGTCGAACTGGCCAAATGTCCGACCGGCTGAGACACTCCTCGGTGTGGCCGAACTGGAAAGGCCGAGGGAATCCACACTTGCAACCCGGGGATATCTGACCCTGCTGGCGCGTGACACAACCATTCGATCGGAAGATCGACTGGATTGGACGCTCCGTGCGGCTCCCTACCTGACAAGCGCCGCGCTCAAAACCCAGTATATCGCGGTTGTATCCGCGAACCCCTCCCTGGAGGCCCTGGAAGAGGTATCACGGTTCCTGGAGGATTCGGATGTGCAACGGGAGGCATTCCTTGCCATTCAACAACTTGCACCGGATCTCTCGCTGATCTACCCGGATGAAGTTCTTGCCGCCCTTGAGCAAATGGCCGAGTCCGAGGATTTGGACGAGGAGCTTCGGGAGATGGCTCGGGAGCGTATCGATTTCCTTGCGGAATACAGCGAGCGCGTCATGGCGAACTGGAACTTCTTCGCGGGTGCCGATGGATGGATTGCCGAGAATCAATCCACCATCGAGCTTCGCGGCGGGATGCTCCATGTCATTTCCCATGGCGACGACCCCTATATCAGCACAACCGTCGATATCGAGGAGCAACCCCTTCTGCTTCAATTCCGGGTCCGTCACGAGGATGAACCCCGTCTCTTCCAGTTCTTCATGCGGACAACTGAACTCAACATGGGCGAGCCGGGATCGGTCCTGTCAATCCAGCCCCGCCGATCCGAAGGTGACTGGGTGGAATACGAGGTTCCCTTCGAAACCGAAGGGTCGATTCAGGAGTTCCGGTTTGACTTTGCAATCGTCCCGGATGTTTCCGTCGATATTGACTACATTCGCATTCTTCGGAACTGATGCGCTACTGCTAGACACACCAGCCATCGATGGCTTTTCCAATCACCCTGCCCCCATTCAATTCTGAAATGGGGGCATTTTTTTAAGTTAAGCCCCAATACCTGACTAGACATGTCCACATTCGTCATTTTTCCGGGTCCCAGTGCCATCTGAGGATTGCCCCGGCAGGTGATTACAGACACGCTGGGACCATCGTTTCCCGCCCCTGGAGGTTGCCACCATGGCCGACTTTTTCGAGAACCCACACAAGCGATACAATCCACTGAAGGATGAGTGGGTGCTGGTGAGTCCCCATCGCCTGAAACGACCCTGGCAGGGGAAGGTCGAGGATGCCATTCTTGATGACCGCCCCGATTACGACCCGAAATGCTACCTTTGCCCCGGGAACGAGAGGGCCAATGGTGAGCGTAACCCGCAATACGAGGGGACCTATGTCTTCGACAACGACTTCTCCGCCCTCTTGATTGATGCCGATCCGGGGGAAATCAATGAGGAGGATCTCCTTGTTGCCCGGGCGGAAAGGGGCCACTGCCGCGTGGTCTGCTTTACCCCCCGCCACGACCTGACCCTTGCCGGCATGACACAAAAGCAGATCCGGGCAGTGGTGGACACATGGGCCGATGAATATACAAATCTCGGTGCCAGGCCGGAGATTGGATATGTGCAGATTTTTGAAAACAAGGGGCAGATCATGGGGTGCAGCAACCCCCATCCCCATGGACAGATCTGGGCAACGGAATCCCTCCCGGTTGAGGTGGAGAAGGTCGACCAGTCGCTCCGAAAGTGGGAGGCAGAAAAGGGGGAGGGGCTTCTGGTTCAATATGCCCGACTGGAAAGAAAGAAGCAGGAACGTATTGTCTGTGATAATGGCGACTGGATTGCCGTGGTACCCTTTTGGGCGAAGTGGCCCTATGAAATCATGATCCAACCCGTGGACAAGATCCCCCATATTGCGGCGCTGGATGACCGGGGTCGTGATGCACTGGCGGATATTCTTCGCCGTGTTGCGGTGCGATATGACAACCTTTTTCGCTGCCCATTC